>DATLVT010000101.1:0-5575 GCA_035577105.1 Polyangia bacterium | reverse complement strand
AGCGAATCCACCACGTCGCGCAGGCGGGCCACCTCGTCGATCACCTGGGCGCGCAGCCGCCCCACCCGCGCCTGATTGCCGGGATCTTGCCGGATCAACTCGATGGCCATGCCTAGCCCGTTCAGGGCGTTCTTCAGCTCGTGGGCGATGGCCGCCGACGTCTTGCCCATGGCGGCGAACCGCTCGGCCTCCACCAGGGCCTGCTGCGTCGCCACCAGCTCCTGCGTGCGCGACTTGACCCTCTGCTCCAGCAACGCGGCGGCGTCGCGCAGCTCCTGATCGCGCTGGCGGATCGACGTCTCCATGTGCGCGAAGGCGGCCATCACGGCCCCCACCTCCTGCGTGCGCGCCGCGCCGGGCACGTTCAGGGCCAGCACGTGCTCGCCGCGCGCGATGCGAATGGCGCCGTCTCCCAGGACCTCCAGCGGGCGGGTCAGATACGCCGACAGCATCAAGCCGGCGATGGCCGCCAGGATCAACCCGAACAGCAGGATGCCGGCCAGCGTCCAGGCCTGCTGGATCAGGTTGGCCGTCAGCCGGCGCCACGGCCAGGAGAACACCAGCGCGTAGGGCGTCTGCGCCCGCACCGGAGAATAGGCGAACAACGCCTCTTGCCCGTTGGCCTCGCCGGACAGCGCCCCGGTGGTGCCGGTGACGGCGGCGGCGATCGCCCTCTCCCATCCGCTCCCCTCGGCGGCGCGCGAACGATCGGGCGGGAAAATGATCTCCCCGGTTTGATCCACCAGCACGGCGTCCGTGGCCGGCGGCAGATTTTCGTGCAGCGTGGGCGTGATCAGGTTGGTCTCGCCCAGCGAGATCACGCCCACCAGCGCGCCCATGAATCGTTCCCCCCTGGTGATGGGCTGGACGATCTTGATGGTGCGCCCCACGCCGGGGTCGTCTGTCCCGCGAAAGACCGGCTCCTGGCTGCCGCTGGCGCGGACCGTCTTGAACCACGAGCGCTCGCCGAAGGCCTGGCCGCGGTACTCGGGGCGGTCGGGCACCGCGCGCTGGCACAGGCCGTTCGCGTCCAGCAGCAAGACGGCGGTGTTGTACAGCACCGAGTGTTCATGGGCGCCGGCCAGCGCCAGCTGCTCGGGCATCGAATCGCCGTCGCCCATGTTCATCTGCGGCAGCAGCGACAGCCGCTTCAGCTCGTCCTCCAGGATCTCGAAGTTGTCGCGCAGGGCGAAGGCGCGGTTCTCGGCGAACAGTTGATATTCGGTGGTCAGCTCGCGCCGCATGTTGCGCGCCGACTGATAGATGGCCGTCCCTCCTGCCAGGCCGATGGAGACGACCAGCAGGGACGACAGCACCAACGAAAGCTCGGTCCGGAGGGTCAGACCTCCAAGCTAGCACGCGACCGGCGCTCGCTGCGCGAAAGGGGCCTGCTGGCCCCTCTCGCGGGCTCTCCCCGGCGCCTCTCGCAAGGTGGGCCGGCCGGGCGGAGCCCGGCCTCCTGAACTGGAAAAGCCGCTCTCGAGGAAATGGGGAGCGTGGCGCCGGTTTGCTGCGCGGAGCGAAGGGACCGGGGCAGGTAGCCGTTCACTGGCAAATAGCCTCATGAATTTACGCAACATGTACGGGTGCGAAACATCCTGTTGACCGTTCCCCCCCTAAAATGCCGAGCAGTCTCAGTCAAAAGGGGGGCCGAAAGATGGCACAGCTGATTGCTCGATTGCGGGGGGCACGTCCTGGGGATTCGGTGGGTTTTGCGATCAAGGTCATCGGCATCGGAGTCTTCGCGGGACTGATCCTGACCTATTGCAACGTCCTGCTGGACGCCTGTCTCAAAGGCATACGGTAAGACGATCGATCTGGGGCCCCGGGAGGGTCCCGGACCTCAGTAGGTTATCGCCGGAAAATTCGTCTTGGCCTGCTGGTACTCCAGCTCGCGCTGATCGGTCCAGCCGAACGCCTTGGTGGCCTGCGTCTTCAGCTCGGTGCCGGCGGCGCCGCTCATGAAGTGGATGTACTCGCCCCAGTTCATGGACGGGGCGTACATCATGCCCCGTCCATCCTCACGCGGCACCTTGGGGTAATGCTGGAACAGCAGGCGGTGATAGCGCGCGAAGACCGCGGCGCCGCCGTGATCCCGCCACAGCGGGAAATACCAGTCGCGCATCCAGAACGTGCCCGCGCGCGGGTTGTTGCTGGAGGCGTTCATCGCGCCGTCCAGCAGCAGTTTCGCGAAGTCGGCCATGCCCAGCGCCTTTATCGCGTCGTACACATAGATGCTGCGAAACTCGGCCTGGGTCAGGTCCAGGGAGGGCAGATTCGAGACCCCCAGGGCGGCTTCTTCCAGCACCCCGCCGGCCACCCAGGTCGGCAGGTCAACCGACGAGGGCGTGTTCCATTTGCCGATCTCGCCGCCCGAATCGATGACGTTGTGATTGTCGTGGGAGGAATCAAAGATCGACGCCGCGTGCGCCCCCAGGTACCGGCCCGAGTGGAACACGGCGTACAGGACCTGATCGCCGGGGACGCCGTAGGTCGCCTTGGTGTATTTCCACAGTGACGACAGATAGGGCGATATCCATTTTGTGCTGGCGGGGTCCATGTCGTTGTCGAAATAGAGAACGAAGTTTTCGTCCTGATCGACCTTCTTGATCAGCTGGTTGTGCTCGAACCAGTGTTCTTGCCAGGACGGCAGGGCAGCGCCGGCCTCCGCCCTGCCGTCCACCATGGCCGGCTGCTGATTCAGATCCATGCCGCCATCGGATCCCGCGTTGCCCGAGGGTCCAGTGGGTGCCCCTCCCGTTTGATACTGGACGGCCCCCTCCGGCACCTGGCAGCCCACGGCCAGCAGTCCGCCCAGAAACGGAGCCACATATCGTCGCTTTGCCATACCGTCGCCAGCAGCACGGCCCGTGCCACCGCAGGCGCGACCGCGAAAACCGCCGGTCCAACCGGCTCGTCAAGAGTCTGCCCGCTCTGTCCGTGCTGCCACGGTCGGCACAACCATGCCGACGCATGCATACCAGCGTGCCGATGGTGACAGCGTCTTAAGGAAAGATCTGAACGGAGACCTGGACGCGCCCGCCCGTGAGCGTTCCCACCGCCACGGCGCGCGGCGACAGCGCCACGCCAGTCGGTGGACTGTCGGAGAATCCCAGCATGCGCGGCGATTCGAAGACGCTGGCCCCGGACGGCAAGCGGTGCGCGATGACGGCCGCGTTCATGTATTCGAACAGCGTCAGGTTGTCAGCCGAATCGGTGACAAGACCAAAGGGAATCATCGGCAGCACCCCGAGCCCGCCCACGGTCGTGCCGTCGCCGGGACTTGCCAGCGGCGCCACAAAGACGCCGGGGTCCTTGCCCGTGCCAAAAAATGACTTCGGTCCGATGGCCGATTCGCCGCCAAAAAACGGCAGCGTCTTGCCGGCGTCAAAGCTCATGCCGCCGTCGCTGCTCTTTTTCAGAACAAAACTCGGCTCGAACGTGGTGAGCCAGATCGTGCGCGGCGTCGGATCCACGGCCAGGCCCGCGGGCGGATTTACGCCCAGCGCCGCCCCCGCGGTCAAGGTTCGCCCACCGTCCTCGCTGATCCACAGCTGGTATGCGCCCCCGTCCGCTATGGATGCCGTGACCGCAACCCGCGGCCCGTACGCGGCCAGCCCCAGGGCGGATTGAGACGAGGACAGCAACGTCGCTCCGGTCCAGGCGGCTCCGCTGTTCTCGGTGCGTGTATAGACGATGCCCAGATTGGTCGACGCGAGGACGAAGGCGGCCCCCGGCCCGGTGCCCACGATCTCGAAATCGGTGGTGGGGATGCCGGTGTTGACCGGCGGCGCGAACGTCTTGCCGCCATCCAGGCTGGTCGCCACGAACAGCACCGGCTCCGTCGGCGCCGGGGGCACAGCATTGGGCCCATTGCCGCCCATCGAAGACCCGTCGAACGCCGGGATGAAACCACCGTCCGTCGGGCCGCCACCAAACGTCGACTGGCAGGTCATCCCCACGTACAGAACACCGGCCTGATCGGCGCCCATGGCGTGTCCCCCCACCTGAGCTGTTTGAATGCAAAACAGCGTACCGGAGACGCCCTGGGCGGCCACGGCCTGGAAATCGTCGTCGGCGTTGCGGGCGTCTCGGTCGATGGGATCAAGGCCGGCGTACTGGGCATCGGTGCTGGTCACCGGTCCGACGTGAACCTTGTAGGCCTGGGGGCCGTCCTGCGCGGAATCGTCGACGCCGGTCACGGTCACGGCTTGTGGCTTGTCCCAGGTGGTGGAATCAAACACCAGTTCGGCGGGGCTGACCTTGCCCTCGGCTTCGTTGCTGCTGCTGAGGGCCACCCGCACCGCCGCCGTGGGCGCCCGGTTCAAGCGGACGGTGAACGTCGTCTGGGCGCCCGACTCCGACGTCACCAAAGGATCGGGACCGTCGATGGTCAGGCCTGGTTCGTCGTCGAGGTTGGTCACCGCGACGTCGGCGCCGTCGATCCCGGCGTACCGTGTGTCGTCGCTGGTCGTCGGTAGGACCTGGATGGTGTAGGCGCGCGCTCCGTCTCTCAGATCGTCGTCGACGCCGGTGACGGTGGCCGTTTGCGGTTTGTCCCAGTTGTCGGGCGTGAAGGTCAGGCTGGCCGGACTGACCGTTCCTTCCTTGACGTTGCTGCTGGCCAGCGGAACCAGCACGTTGTGCAGAGGCGGCGACGTCAGGACAACGTCAAAGCTTGCCTGGCCGCCCGCCTCGGTGGTGACCAGCCCGCCCAGCGGCGAAACCGACACGCCTCCCGGCGGCAGCGGCATCGACGCGGTCAGATCGAACAGCGTGACGTTCGTCCCGGGAAAGGAGCTCACCTCGATGATGACCGTCGTCGTGGCCGGTCCAGGATTGGTGTAGCTGACGATGCTGTCGCCCCGAATATCGCCGCAGTTCATGTCATCACAGGACTGGTGCAACTGCAGGAGCATCGGGAACGAGACGGGATTGCCGCCCTGACGAGGGGTGGTCGTGACAATCACCGTCTGCCCCTTCAGCAGGGTCGCCTTGTAAAACAGCGACGGCGCGCCGATCTTCATGCAGCGGAAGTCCATGGAGACCGTCCCTTCCGAGAGATCCTGGCCGTGCAACATCAGCCGATCAGACAGCGGCCTGGCCGTCTGGCAGGTCAGATTCTGGACGGGGTCGCCGATGCTGGCATCCAGGCGAAAGGTGGCGCCGCTGACCACGCTGCTGGCGCCGACCGCGATGATGACGGTCTCCGGGGCGGGGCCATTGTTGACGTAGCGGGCCGCCTGATCGCCGGCCATCGAGGTGCGTCCGGTGGCCAGGCAAGCGGCTTGCGCGCAGTCCTTGAAGATCTGCACCTGGGGCGTCCAGGCCTGGCTGCCGGAGACCGGCTGCACCCGCACCGTCAACCTCTGCCCGGACGGAACCTGTGCCTGATAGAACAGCGCCGGCTGTCCGGACACGCCGCCGCAGCTCGGACCTTTCTCGGCCGCCAGGTCCAGCGGTTCCGCCGGAAGGCTCGTGCCGTCCATGATGACAACCGCGCCCGCGCAGGAGGTCTGGGCAGGCGGCGCCGACGAGCTGACCTTGAGGACAAAGTTGCCGCCCACGCCGAACG
>DATLVT010000100.1:0-2197 GCA_035577105.1 Polyangia bacterium | reverse complement strand
GCGGAGTAGTCCAGCCCGAGGTTGATGCTCACGCTGCCTTGAGGCGCGGGAGCATCAGAGGATTCCCGTTCGCGTGATGCCATGCATCGCGTGCGGCGGCCGTGCGTTCTGCTCCCGATTGCGTATCAAGAGAGGAGCAATTCCCCATGAAGAAGTTGCATATTTTGAGCTTGGCGAGCGCCCTCGCCATCGGCACCGCGACGGCGGGCCTGGCTGCGACCAACTCTGATTCGACGGGTGGTCCCGCCGCGAATACGACCCAGCCGTCGACGACCACGACGGTGGTTCCGGGCACTACGTCTTCCGCGATGACGGGTCCGGGTGGACCATATGCTACGCCGAGCCAGGCGCCGCAGGCAGCGACAGTTGGACCCACTGGTTCAATGACCCGTGACGCGGCCAATCCGAATGGCGCACAGCGGCCGGGTGGTGGCGATAATGGCGGCAGCGGCGGCAGCAAGCAGTAACGCTGCGATCGTTTGGATTGACTAGCTGAAGGGAGCCGGCGGGACACCGCCGGCTCCCTTCGCATTTGGGTGCGGTGGGCGGGGCTGCTGTTCTGGGGGACTGCACGACGCGAATGTTGCTGACTGCGACTACACTTTTCGCAGTGGTGGTGCGGGCTATTGATGGCCGGGTCAAGTGTTCAGTTCGGGAACATGACCGACACCTGTTCGGAGACATAACCGACACCTCACTTCATTGCCAGGTCGATGTCTCCGATCCGGTGCGCGCCAAAGAAAATCCCATATCGCCCATCCGCTCCACGCGGCCGGATGGCGACCCGTTCGCCAAAGAAGGCCTGACCGACCGGCCACGCCCGACCCTTGAACTGAACGTAGGCCTTCGTCGTGCCAACCTTTCGCACGATGTCGCCTTCATCATACGCCGGCTCCATCAGTCGCGCCGGCATCGGCCGCGGGCTCGGCCGATAGCGATCCGCCGGCACCGCCATGCCCAGAGCCTCGTGCGGTCGTTCATCATTATAAATGGGCAGCCACGTGTCGAACGCGCGCTGCGCCTCGTTCAGCCCGCGAAAGCACGTCAACGACAGCACTTCCTTGTTCAGCGTGCGATGAAACCGTTCGTTCTTGCCCCGACTCTGAGGATGATACGGCCGGCTGTGCAGCACCCGCACGCCGAGTTTCAACAGCCAGACGCCAAAATGCGTCCAACGCTCCCCCGGACCGCCGCCCCACGGCGAGCCGTTGTCCACGAACATCGCTTCCGGCAGGCCGTGGTGACGAAACGCCGTCTCCAGGTGACCGCGCACCGTCTCCTCGGTCTGGTTCGCGCAGGCCGTCAGGTTCACCAGATAGCGCGAATGATCGTCGACCACGCTCAGCGGATGACAGCGCGTCCCGTTGGTCAGCTTCACCCAGCCTTTGAAATCCATCTGCCACAGCAGGTTCGGCGCCGCCTTCTCGAAACGGATCGACGGCGCACCCTGGCCCGCCGTCTCCGTCACGCGATCGTTGCGGCGCAGGATCGCGTGCACCGTCGAGGCCGCCGGAGGGGCAATGTTCTCGCGCTTCAGGCGAGCGGCGAGCTTGCGCGCGCCCCACGCCGGATGCGCGTCGCGGACCGCCAGCACCTTCGCTTCCAACGCCGCGTCGGTTTGATGGGGACTGCGATGCGGCCGGCGCGAATGATCGGTGAGTTCTGTCTCGCCCGCCGCCCGACGGCGCAACCATTTGTAGCCGGTGTCCGGATGGATGCCGAAACGACGGCACAACGCCCGCCGGTTGGCCCCTTCCAACGACGCCAGACGCACGAATGCTTCCCTTTGGTCCATGACCGACACCTCTTGCCATGGCATGGATCGCCTCCCGGGCTGTTGATCCATCCCATCATGCGGTGTCGGCCATCCCGGGGGGACGGTCGGACGAAGACACAGAACGCCGTCGACGGCACCAATGCCACGCCTTCGGACGCGCGGCGCGGTCAGCGCCCCGAAGCCCCGGAGGGGCGCGCCCCTCAGGGCGCGGGGCTTGACCGCGCCGTCCGCGTCCGGAGCACAATCCAAAGCGCCGTCAGAGGCGAAACGAAACCGTCGGTCTTGTCTCCGAACAACCGTCGGCTATGTCCCCGGGCTGTACACTTGACCCGGCCATCCCCATGCGCGCTGACTTACGAAAGATGTAATCCCAGCCATCGGGAATCCCATTCGGCTGGCCGGGTCAAGCTCGATCATGCT
>DATLVT010000099.1:0-4519 GCA_035577105.1 Polyangia bacterium | reverse complement strand
CGGCGCCGGCTGGATGGCTGACACCATCGAGCGGGCAGTGGAAAAGCCGGTACCGGAGGCCAAGGGCTATCGGGCGGCGGCGGAGCGCGCCCGGAGCAAAGCCTCCATTCAAGCGCGCAGCCGGTTCGAGAAGGCTGGTGCCCAGCTTGGCGCCAAGCTGCGGGTGATGGACATCGATCGCCTCTTCATGGAGGCGGCGTTGAACGAGATTCAGCGGGTCGGCCGAGCCACCCAGGGTTTGCCCTTCGAGGGCTCGGTTCCCTTCTCGACGTCAACCAAAGCGTTCCGTGACTTTGTGCGGATCGTCGGCGGCAAGGCGGTCCGTCTGAAAGCGGCCAAGAACGAATTCGTGAAGGCGAACTTGCGCTTGGTGGTGTCGATCGCTCGGCGCTTCAACCACGGCCGCCTGCCCCTGGCTGATCTCATCCAGGAGGGGAACATCGGCCTGATGAAGGCCGTCGAGCGCTATGACTATCGACGCGGTTTCCGGTTCTCCACCTACGCGAGCTGGTGGATCCGGCACGCCATCAGCCGGGCGCTGGCTGACAAGGGTCGCGCCGTCCGTTTGCCGGTGCACATGATCGACGCCTACCACCGGATCGCCAAGTCTCAGCGAGAGCTACAGTCCAAACTGGAGCGCCCGCCGACCACGCAGGAGATCGCGGCGGCCACCGGCATCGAGACCGACAAGCTGGAAAAGATGAAGACGTTCCTTTCGGAGACGCCGGTGTCCCTCGATCGGCCCATCTCCGATGAGGACGGGCGGCGTCTGATAGACGTCCTGGTTGATCCGAACGAAGGGCCAGCCGTGTCGGAGCAGATCGTCTCCACCGAGACGCAAAGCGAGATGCTGAAGCTGCTTGGTGGGCTGAAGCCGATCGAAGCCGACATCCTTCGCAAACGGTTCGGCTTGGTCAACGACCGAGAACGGACGCTGAAAGAGATTGGCGACGAGTACAGTTTGTCACGCGAACGCGTCCGCCAGTTGCAAGAGCAGGCTCTCGGCAAAATGCGGCGCGCTATGGCCAAGCGCGAGATTCTGTAGCTTTCGCCAGGTACCCGTTACGGCGGTCCGGGAAATCGGGCCGCCGAGTACGTTTTTGGCGCGGCTTCTTGACCATTTCCGCCGAGCGGGGCTATGGTCGACGTTTCACTGCGGAGGCACCCAGCATGAAGCGTGTCCGTCTGGCCATTTCGATCCTGTCTTTTGCCGTGCTGGCCGGGTGCCAGAGCGGTGGGCCCTTGCGTGTGGAGAAGGTTGATCCGGCCCAAGGGACGACCGGCGGCGGAGACGAAATCGTGATCAGCGGCGGCGGCTTCGAGCCAGGAAAGACCCAGGCCGAGGTGAAGTTTGGCCGTCGCAAGGCCGAAAGCGTCGTCATCGCCTCGGCAATCAAGATCAAGGTGATTTCGCCGTCCAACGAGAAGGGCCCGGTCGATATCAGCGTCATGTTCGACGACGGCAGCTCCTTCAAGATCCCAAACGCCTTCCGGTATTTCGAGCCGGCGGACAACTCCAGCGTGCGTCGCGCTTTCCTGTCGGGCGGCCAAGCTCCGGGCGGTGGCGCCAAGATCCAAATCGAGAAGAAGTAGCTCGCGGCGCCGGCGGTCACAGGCGGCGCCGCCGGGCGCCGAACGCGCCGCTCAGCGGTATTCGACGCGAAAGAGCTGCTGACCCATCAGAATGAACGAGCCGGTGGTGACCTGCCGTTCGGCGCGGATTCGCAGGAACGTGCCGTTCGACGACCCCAGGTCGGTCAGGAAGACCTGCCCGTCGCGCAGTGAAATGCGCGCGTGCGTCCCCGAAACGTAGCCGTCTTCCGGAAACAGAATGTCTCCTCGTTCGCGACCGAGGACGATCGAATCTCCGAACAGCGGGAAGGCCGACCCGTCCAGGTCGCGGCCCACCACCACGGAAAGCCGCCCCCAGAAGCCTGGGTTCGGTGTTCCCATGATCTCGGTCCCGTCTTCCAGCGGCTGGGGTGGCGAGATGACCTCAAAGCGCAGCAACTCCTGTCCGATCCGGAACACGTCGCCCGACTCCAGCGCTTCTTCCTTGGTGATCTTCAGGAAGACACCGTTGAGGCTGCGCAGATCGCGAACGGTCAGGGTGGGACCAGCGATGGTGAACTCCCCATGTCGCGGCGACAGATAGGCGTCTGCATCAAACAGGCTCCCCTGACCGCGGCCGATGAGATTCTCACCGTCCAGCAAAGGATGGACGCCGCCTTCCGAGCCGTCTGGGCGAATCAAGACCAGGCGCCCGCGAGGCGCTGCCGTGGCGGCTGGCATGGCGCCCGCCGCCATGTGCATGGTTCGCTGCGGGCCGGTCGGAGGCCGGGCGGCAGTCGGCTTTTCGATGCGAGCTCCGCAGGAGCCGCAAAAAGCAAAGCCGGCCGCTACAGGCTTGCCACACGTCGGGCAAGGAATGGTTCCGTCGCCTTTGCCCGCCAAGGGGGACCCGATACCGGGGCGGGCACCGGGCGCGATGATGGGTGTCCCCAGCATGGGGGATGGGGACGAGCCAGGATGGGGCGAGGCGTGGGCCCCGAGGGGACCTGTCCCGGTGGACGACATCGGTGCTGCGGGCTGGGCAGCCAGGCTGGGCTGCGGCGTGAAATGAGCCGGCATCTTCGGCGAGTCATTCCACGGAATTCCGCTTTTGGGCTTGGCTGCGGTCGGGCCGGAGCCTGAAGGACGATCGGACGACTTGATCTCGCCGGCTGCGGCATTGGGGCTGGTCGCCGGTGCCGGCGGCAGCGCCGTTCGCGCAATCTCCATCGGCTGGGACGCGCCGGTGGCGGGGGCCTCCACCGGGGGCGGTGTCACCTCGGTTGCTGGGTTGGGTGCGGCGGGTTGGGCCTTCGCCAATTCGCTGCCACAACCAAGGCAGAACTTGTAGTGGTCCTGGTTTTCTTTGCCGCAGCGGTTACAGGTGATCAATCGGACCCCCGGGAAACTGCGCCTTCGCAACTAACACACGGGGTCCGGGGCGTCAATTGACGCTCCCGCCGCGCGTTCACAATGTTCATGGCGAGCAAGGTCAATTCATCTCGACGCGCAGGAGTTGTTGCCCAAGAAAGACGTAGTCGCCGTTGTTTAGTTCGGCTTCGTCATTGATGCGGACGAAGGTGCCGTTCTTTGAACCGAGATCGGTCAGGGTCACCTGCCCGTCCACGCTGATGGCAATCTGCGCATGCTTGCCCGAGATGAAAGGATCGTCGAGGAAGTTAACATCGTTGCCTTCGCGTCCAATGGTGATGGTCTCGCCCCGGGACCGGTAGATCATGCCGATCTCGCCGCCGCGCAGGCGCTGGATGAGCTTCATCTTCGAGGCGCGTTTGGGGCTGGCGTAAAAGTAAGTTCCTTCAGCGTCGGGTTGAGGCCCGAGATCGGGCGGGGAGGGCTCGATCTGCAGCAGCTGCTCGCCGATCAGGAACAGACCGCCCGGCGTCAGCATGGTCGGTGTCCTGACCCGCACGAACACGCCGTTGACCGAACCTTCGTCGAGCACGCTGAGCCTGCCTTCCCGGTAGAGGAAATTGGCATGACGGGGCGACAGGAGCGGATCGTCGGGAAAGAGAATGGCGCCCTCGGTTCGCCCCGCGATGTGCTCGGTGCCGTTGAGCTGATAGGTGATTCCGTCGACGCCCTCTCCCTTGATGACGACCAGCTTGGCGCGACCGGCCGCCTGGCTGGCACCGAAGAACATCGTCTTGGCCACGGCTCCTCCGGCGCCGGGACCCGGCGCACCGTCAACCTTGGCTCCACATTTCCCGCAGAACCGATTGTCGACCGCGACCTCTGTGCCGCAACTGGGGCAGATCTTTCCCGGCATGCTAATTGGGCTCCCGTCGAGGAGTTGGAGCACTCCGCGTTTCGGTCATTGTCAACGTCGGGGCCGGCAAGTCAAGGTTCTACCACCTGGCGGCCCGCGGATTTGCCGGGTGGCTGAGGGGGCTGGATCTTGTCGAGGGCGTCCCCCGCGGCGGCCCGCACCAGCGGGTTCCGATCCCCCAGAGCCGTTTTGAGCAGCGGCTGGCCGGCCGGTCCGGCGGCGCCCAGAACCTGGACGGCGGCCCAGCGTGATTGCCAGGCAGGTGCCTCCAGGAGAGGCGCCAAGCTTCGGACGATCCGTTCCGCCAGTTCCGGCCTGCGTTGAATGGCGCGACGGGTTGCGTCGCTGGCCGGTCCGACGGTGAAGGCGGCGGGCAACCGGTCGGCCGCGCCGGCCACACCCAGGATCTGGGCCGGCAACCCGTCAGGTGCGCCAATCTTGGCTTCGATCCGCAGGGCGCTGGCGCGAACTTCTGGATCGTTGTCGTCGGCCAAAGACTGGATGACGTCCTTGATGCCGTCTGCGATGACGGCCATCCCTTTTGTCAGGGGGGCGTTCAATGCTTCTCGCCGCCGAGGGGCCAGGGGGCCCAATCCGATGCCGTCCTCTCGGGTGTCGAGCAGGCCCAGGGCGCCCAGTCTTTGTTCGCGCGTGCCGCCCAGGGCTCTGGACACCAGCCGC
>DATLVT010000098.1:0-3179 GCA_035577105.1 Polyangia bacterium | reverse complement strand
CCCTTTCACGCGCCGATTGAAACCGCGCGCGACGCCATCGAGACAGCCCTGTCGCGGATCGGTTCCTCGTCACCGGCTCGCCTGAAAATCTTTGCTACACTCTGCGGCCTTGAGCCCGCGCAGCAAAGAATCTGGGTCCGGATCGTTGCGAAAACCGGCGGAAGAGCCGGACTTCATCGTGGTGCGGGGGGCGCGCGAGCACAACCTGTCCATCGACCACCTGCGCATCCCCAAGCGGGAGCTGGTGGTGTTCACCGGCGTCTCGGGATCCGGGAAATCGTCGCTGGCCTTTGACACGCTGTACGCCGAGGGGCAGCGGCGCTATGTCGAATCGCTGTCGTCATATGCGCGGCAGTTCCTGGGGCAGATGGAGAAGCCCAAGTACGAATCGCTGCGCGGGCTGTCCCCGACGATCGCCATAGAACAGAAATCGGCGTCGTCGAACCCGCGGTCGACGGTGGGGACCGTCACCGAGATCTACGACTACCTGCGCGTGCTGTACACGCGCGCCGGCGAGCAGCGCTGCCACCTGTGCGGCGGCGAGGTCACGGCCCGATCGGCGGCCGAGATCGTCAACGAGCTGCTGACCCTGCCGCCCAAGACCAAGGCCACGCTGATGGCGCGCAAGGCGGACAACCGCAAGGGCGAATTCCGCGAGGTGTTCGAGGAGGCGCGCAAGGCCGGCTTTGTCCGCGTGCGCATCAACGGCCTCATCCAGCGGCTGGAGGACGTCACCGCCCTCGACAAGAAGAAAAAGCACACCATCGAGATCGTCATCGACCGGGTCAGCATCGACCCATCTGATCGGGCGCGCCTGACCGATTCGGTGGAGGCGGCGGTCAAGGCCGGGGCTGGCTCGATCGTCGTCGCCGTGGAAGGCGAACCGCGCGAGCGCGCCTACAGCGAAGCGCGCGCCTGCCCCAACTGCGGCATCGGCCTGCCCGAGCTGTCGCCGCAGTCGTTCTCGTTCAACAGCCCGCTCGGGATGTGCGTCGACTGCAACGGCCTTGGGTCCAGCCTGGAGGTCGATCCCGATCTGATCGTCCCCGACCCGGAGCTCACCATCAACGACGGGGCCATCGAGCCGTGGGGCGAGCGCACCGGGCGCGACCACGGCTGGACGGCCAACGTGGCGGCGGCCATCTCGCGCGAGTTCGGGATCCCCCTCGACAAACCGTGGAAGACGCTGACCGCGCGCCACCGCGAAGTCCTGCTGTACGGCACCGGCGAGCGGCGCATGAAGGTCACCTGGAACGGCAAGCACGGCGGCGGTTCCTGGGCCATGCGCTTTGCCGGCGTCATCAACACCATCAAGAAGCGCATGACCGAATCGTCGTCGGAGGTGACGCGTCAGTGGTACCAGCGCTACTTCCGCGAGCAGCTGTGCCCGGCGTGCAAGGGCCAGCGCCTGCGCCCGGAGTCGCGGGCCGTCCTGCTGGCCGGCAAGAGCCTGGTCGACGTCTGTGCCCTGACCGTCTCCGAGGCCAGCCGCTATTTCGGCAGCCTGGGGCTGACCGGGGCGCGGGCCCAGATCGCCACCGAGATCCTGAAAGAGGTGAACGCGCGCCTGGGCTTCCTGCTGGACGTCGGTTTGGAATACCTGACGTTGGATCGCGCGGCGGCCACGCTGTCGGGCGGCGAGGCGCAGCGTATTCGCCTGGCCTCGCAGCTGGGATCAGAGCTGTCCGGCGTGATGTACGTGCTGGACGAACCGTCGATCGGGCTGCACCAGCGCGACAACCTGCGCCTCATCGCCACGCTGCGCCGGCTGCGCGACCTGGGCAACAGCGTCATCGTCGTCGAGCACGACGCCGAGACCATCGAATCGGCGGACTACGTCGTCGATTTCGGCCCGGGCGCGGGACGACTGGGCGGACGGGTGATCTCCGAGGGTTCCCCCGAAGAGCTGAAGGCGGACCCCAAATCCGTCACCGGGCGTTTTCTGGCCGGGGTGGAGCGCATCGAGGTCCCCAGCGTGCGCCGCAAGCCGCAGGGCTTCATCACCGTCAAGGGCGCGCGCGAGCACAACCTCAAGAACATCGACGTGCAGTTTCCTCTGGGCGTGCTGGTGGCGGTGACCGGCGTGTCGGGCGCGGGAAAGTCGTCGCTGATCAACGGCATCTTGCAGCCGGCGCTGCGGCGCAAGCTGCTGGGCAGCTTTGACCGCGTCGGCGCGCACGGGGGCCTGACCGGCATCGACGCCATCGACAAGGTGATCGACATCGATCAGAAGCCGATCGGCCGCACGCCGCGGTCGAACCCGGCCACGTACACCAAGGCCTTCGACGCCATCCGCGACGTCTATGCCTTGACCGAAGAAGCGCGCGCCTACGGTTATCTGCCGGGGCGGTTCTCGTTCAACGTCAAGGGCGGGCGCTGCGAGGCGTGCGAGGGCGACGGCGTGCGGAAGGTGGAGATGCACTTTCTCCCCGACGTCTACGTCACCTGCGAGGTGTGCCGCGGCAAGCGTTACAACGAGGCCACCCTGCGCGTGAAGTGGAAAGGCCGCAGCATCGCCGAGGTGCTGGAGACCAGCGTGGCCGACGCGCTGGGGCTGTTCGAACACCACCGCACGCTGAACAACATCCTGCGCACGCTGGACGACGTCGGTCTGGGGTACATCGCGCTGGGACAATCGGCGACCACGCTGTCGGGCGGCGAAGCCCAGCGCATCAAGCTGTCGCGCGAGCTGGCCAAGCGCGACACCGGCAAGACGCTGTACCTGCTGGACGAGCCGACGACGGGCCTGCATTTCGAAGACGTGCGGCGGCTGCTGGCGGTGCTGGGACGCCTCACCGAGGGCGGCAACACCGTGCTGGTCATCGAGCACAACCTGGACGTCGTGAAGACCGCTGACTACGTCATCGACCTGGGCCCCGAGGGCGGCTCGCGGGGCGGTCAGGTAATCGCGGCCGGGACGCCGGAAGAGGTGGCGCGCGTGCCGGGCTCGTACACCGGGCAATTCTTGGCGCCGCTGCTGGGGATCCGCCGGGCGCGGGCGACGACGGCGGCGTAGGCTGCGCGCACCGGCGAGGTTGTAGGGATGGTGGGGGGCGGCTGGACGTGAGGTGAGGCTCCATTCGCTTCGTCGTGGGGGCGGGAGCGGTGGGGTTCCCTGCCGTGCTCAAACACCGAACGGCGCGCGCGCCTTATGGGTGTACTTGGAGCTGCGACGTACT
>DATLVT010000097.1:0-4970 GCA_035577105.1 Polyangia bacterium | reverse complement strand
TGCGCCTCCTGGGGACCGACCATGTCCCTGTCCTGGCCTGCCTGGGCGCGTCGGCGGCGGGCGAGGTGCTGAACATCAACGCCGACGTGGTGGCCAGCCGTCTGGCCGCGGCGCTGGGGTGCGATGCCCTGCTGGCGGTCACCGGCGTGGGCGGCGTGCGGCGCGACAAGGACGACCCCACCTCGCGCCTGGCCCGCCTCACCGTGGCCCAGGCCCGGGCGGCCATCGCCGACGGCACCGTGCAAGGGGGCATGATCCCCAAGCTGGAAGAGGCCTTCGAGCCGCTGCAGGCGGGCGTCGCGGCGGTGCACATCATCGGTCCGGGCGAGATCGCCTCGGCCCTGGCCCACCCCGGCACGGTGGGGACGCTGCTGGTGGCCTGAAAAAAATTTTCCGCGGCTGTCGATCCGGCGCTCTGCCGAACGACTCACGGTGGGACGATACGTCCCCCCGGCCAAGGAAGCCGGGACACCCGAGGAGGATACCGATGCAATACCTGCTGTTGATCTACGACAACGAAGCCAAGATGAAGACGGCCACCCCGGCCGAGTCCGCGGCGATGCACAAGGCCTATGGCGAGTTCAGCGCCAGCATCGTCAAGAGCGGCAACATGAAGGGGGGCAACGCCCTGCAGCCGACGTCGACGGCGACCACCGTGCGCGTCCGCGAAGGCAAGACCCTCAGCACCGACGGACCCTTCGCCGAGACCAAGGAACAGCTGGGCGGTTACTACCTGATCGAAGCGGGCAACCTGGACGAGGCGATCAAGATCGCCGCCCGCATCCCGTCGGCGGCCTACGGCTCCATCGAGGTCCGGCCGATCCTGGTGCTGCCCAACACCATGTAGCGTTTGGCTGCACGCGCCCTTCATCGACCGTCCGGGCTATGCTGGTCCGGTCGGTCGATGCACGAAGAAGAGACGCAGACCCAGACAATCGAACAGCTGTTCCGGGACGAGCGCCGTTCAATCCTGGCCACGTTGATTCGCCTCATCGGCGACTTCGATCGCGCCGAGGACGCGCTGGCCGCCGCCTGGGAGGCCGCGCTGGTGCAGTGGCCCCACGAGGGAAGGCCCGCCAACCCGCGGGCCTGGCTGATTCGCGCGGCACGCAACAAGGCCGTCGACGACATCCGGCGCCGGGTCGTGGCCGAACGGGGCCGCGAGGAACTGGAACAGGAGGCCGCCGCCCACGACAGCGCCGTCGTCGCGGCGCCCGACGACGAGGAGTCCCCCGCCATCCTTCTGGACGATCAGCTTCGGCTCATCTTCACCTGCTGCCACCCGGCGCTGGCCGTCGAGGCGCAGGTGGCGCTGACCTTGCGAACGCTGGCCGGTCTCTCCACCGAGGAGATCGCCCGTGCCTTCCTGTTGCCCGCCCCGACAATGGCCCAGCGCCTGGTGCGGGCCAAACACAAGATCCGCGAGGCGGGGATCCCCTACCGCATCCCCGACGAAGCCGACCGGCAAGAGCGGACGGCCGCTGTCCTGTCGGTCATCTACCTGGTGTTCAACGAGGGCTATGCGGCGACGTCGGGCGAGGCGCTGGTCCGCCACGATCTGGCCGCCGAGGCGATCCGCCTGGGGCGCTTGCTGTGCGACCTGCTGCCGGGGCAGCCGTCGCCGCGCGGCCTGCTGGCCCTGATGCTGTTGCACGATTCGCGGCGCGACGCGCGCGCCGACGCCGCCGGTGATCTGGTGCTGCTGGAGGATCAGGACCGCGCGCGCTGGGATCAGGCGGAGATTCGCGAGGGGCTGTCGCTGGTCGACCTGGTGCTGCGCCAAGGCGCTCCCGACAGCTATGCCCTGCAGGCCGCCATCGCCGCCGTGCACGCGCAGGCCGCGCGCGCTGCCGACACTGACTGGCGGCAGATCGCCACGTTGTACGCGCGCCTCCATGAACTGCACCCGTCGCCGGTGGTGATGTTGAACCACGCGGTCGCGGTGGCCATGGCGGATGGACCGGCCGCAGGGCTGCCTGTTCTCGATCGGCTGGCCGCCAGCGGCGCGCTGGCCGGATACCATCTGCTGCCGGCGGCGCGCGCCGATCTGTTGCGCCGCCAGGGGCGCGCCGCCGACGCGGCGGCCGCCTACCGGGAAGCGCTGGCCCTGGTCAGTCACCCGGCGGAGCGGCGCTTTCTACAGCGTCGGCTGGCCCAGGTTGACCCGGCGTCGCCGGCGTCGCCGCCGTCGCGCGCCTGAGCCACAGCTGCTTGAGCTGACAGTCAACCGGCTCCGCTGCGTCACGCCCGCAGGCCAGTCGCTCCAGCGCGCCATCCAGCTGCTCCAGCACCGCCGGGTCGCACAGTCCCGCTGCCAGGCGATCATTTTTCCACGTGCGCAGGTTCATGACGTGGATGCGCGCCATCAGCCGTGCCGGCAGCCGCGCCGTGGTCAACCGCGACCGCTGCACCTCCCAGCCGGTTCCTTCCGCCAGACGATCCAGTGTCTGGCCGATGATCATGTTCTGGCCGTGCGCGCGCTGCAGGGCCGCCACCAGCGTGTAGTACTGCGCCAGCGCTGGCTGCGAAGACGCCAGCCGGGCCGTCTCCTCCAGCAGAAGGTGCGTGCCCGGGACGGCGGCCTGCGCCCAGGTCGACAGCACCGCCCCCGGCGCCGCCAGATGCGTCAGCAGGAACCGCGCGTAGAAGATGTCGGCGCCGATAACCGGGAACGGACCCGCGCTGACGTCGTGCGCGACGAACCGGAGGTCAGCCGTCTGCCACAGCTGGGCGCGCGCCAGGAACCGTGGTGACCGATCCAGCCCGGTGGTCAGGGTCGGCGACATGACCTCGCGAATCAGGCGCGTCGTATAGCCGGGCCCGCAGCCCAGGTCGACGGCGTGCTCGGGGCGCTGCCCGGATCGCGCGCCGAACGAGCGCATCCACACCTCTTCCAGAAAGGCGCGCGACGTCGGTTCGAAGGCGCGCGCCAGGATGCGCAGGCGTTCTGCGGCCAGGTCATTGTCACCGAAGGTGTATGTGTCTGCGTCGGCCATGGTGTGCTTGGCTCACCAGGGGAACGCCGACCGACCATCGGGAGGCGACCCCGCGGGTCGCCTCTCCTTTCTTCGTTGCTCAGAAGGACGGCGCCCGCAAAACCATCGCAAACCACCAGTAGAGGCGGCCGTACTGAAACGATGGAAACGCGAGCGACATCGAGACGCCATTTTCGTTGGCGGGCCGGCGTTGTCAATGGGTTTGCCGGCCGTCTGCGTCAATCACCGGGGAAATTTTGCGGTCTGGAGTGACTTTTTTGACCGCAGGCCCGTCTTACATTCAGGAGACGGAGGTCGTCACATGAAGACGTTCATTCTCATCGGTGCGCTGCTGGCTGGGCTGGTCGGAATGCCGGCAGGCGCCTCGGCACAAGGATGGAGAGGCGGCGGCGGCCATGTCGGCGGCGGTGGCGCTCACTTCGGGGGCGGCGGCGCTCGCTTCGGTGGTGGTGGCGGCCATGCGGGCGGCTGGTTCAGCGGCCACGGATATCGCGGTGGATTTTACGGCGGCGGACCGGCGGTTCACCTCGGCGTTCACGCGGGCGTTCCCGTGCGGTCCCACGTTTGGGTTCCGGGCTACTGGGGGTGGCGCGGCGGGGCCCGCATCTGGATCGGCGGCGGCTGGTACGCCCCTCCTTATGATGGTTGGGTCTGGGTTGCTCCCGGCTGGGTCTGGAATGGATACCAGTGGGTCTGGCAAGAAGGCCGCTGGGCGGCACCTGGTTACTAGCCGCTGATCACTCCGCCACGCTGGTCGCCGGCGCCTTGGTGCCGGCGATCGGTTCGCGCTGAACCAGGAATCCGTCCTCGGCCAGTTTCTGGATCAAGGTGTCGGAGAGGCGCTGGGCGCTGCGGCCGGACGACCCCGGCAACGGGATGTTGTCTTCGTAGTCAACCGATCCCTGCCAGAGCGTCTTGCCCGTCGGAACGTCGACGAGAGAGCCTTCCGTCACGATCTGCAGTGGGTCGCCCTGCGGGTGCGAGACGATCCCCCCGTTTCGATCGAAGCTGACCGGATCCTGAAACGGCCTGTCAGCGACCAGCGGCCGACCCAGGCTGTAGACCAGGATTCGATCCGCCCCGTGCGCCTTCGCAAAGGTCATGACCGGTGACTCCTCGAGACTGATTCCCGGCGGCCGGTAATGCAGCACCTCGATGCCACGGCGGGCAAACTCGGCGGTCAGGTGATCCTCGACGCGGGCCGAGAAGTTCCGCAGCCGTTCATGCCAGTTGATGGCGATGACGATGCGCCCTCCCGTCTGCAAGACCGGCGTTTCATGCTTGGAGTAAGCCTTGATCGACCAGCAACCTGACGTCGCAAGCAGCAGGAGGATTCCGGCGCATCGCAGGGCGGAAACGGCGGCCCGAGGGGGTCTCAATCGGTTCATCTCAGCACCTCATCGTCCTTGGCCCGGGCGAGCATCTTGCGGCAGAAGACCACCCGTGGATTGTCGACCCACCATGCGAGATCGCCGACGTCAACCAGCGATCGCCACACCGTCTTTCCGTCGGACAGGTCGTACAGCGTCGACTGATAGAGCAGCTCGCCGACGTCCTTGCCGTTCGGGAACCGGGCGCGATTGAGCTGGACGAACAGGCCGTAGGCTGATGGATCCGAAAGCCGCAGCGTCGCGACGGTCGTCGGGTGCAACGACAGATGGTCGCGAGGACTGCCTTGCCACGGGCACGAATGTCCACAGGCGAAAAACCCGACAGACCAGCAAGGTGCGCAACTCTTTCTCCGCCTGGACGTTTGCCCCAGCGGGCCCCTGCCACGGAAATCTGAGGGACTTGTTCGGCTGGCCGGTTCTCTTGGGGCAGAAATCTCAAGGATTTCGGCCCGGGGGTTTTGGCGTATCGTTTGCTGAGCGTATCGTCTGCTGATCGATGACGTCACCCATGCCGGCCGTTCTCCTTCGCCGCTCGCTGCCGATCGCCCCCGAGGCGCAGCCGGCGCGTCGCCACCTGCCGCTG
>DATLVT010000096.1:0-23737 GCA_035577105.1 Polyangia bacterium | reverse complement strand
CGCCCGGCGGCACCTTGGTGACGGGATACCCCATGGTCAGCCGCCTGATGACCCGCGCCTTCGAGGTGATCGGGTTTCAGGGCATCGACGACCACCACGTCAGCCCGCCGGCCCGCATCGCCGCCGCGCTGTCGCGGGTGCTGGTCCCGGTGGCGCGCGTGGCGTTTCCGCCGGGCGCACCGGTTGCCGCCGCGCTTTACCAGTGCACCGCCTGGACCAAGCCGCGGTGACGCGGCGACAATCTCTCAGAGGTGGTCTTTGTAATAGTTGAAGTAAAGGGGACCGACCGCCATGCTGGCGGCGCTCGTGAGGTTCGTGGTGGCGCCCTGCCATGCCGCGCAATCTGGGACGGCAATCTTGGGACCGACGGTCACAATGCCTGCCGATTGATCGGCGACTGCCTTGATCGCCTGATCGACGTAAGGCTGAACCACCGTCAGCGCAGCCGCTCCTGGACACATCTGGTTGTTGGGGCTGCGCAAAGTCGACAGCAGTTCGATGTTCTTGACGCCGGGAAACTTGGCTTTGATGGTGGCAACAGCCTTGGTGATGCTGGTTTCATACTGGGCCATCGTGTTCAACGTGGCGCTGTAGGTGACCAGCAGAACCCGGTCGGGGCTCAGGGTGTCGGTCGTACAGGCCGACGCCGTCGCCGTCGTCCACAAGCCGCTGGCGGGATCGGCCCAACTCTCCACGTAAGCGTTCGATACCGAAACGTACTGCCAGTGCGCGCTGTCGAGGTGAGGCTCGAAGTAAGGCCACCACTGCCCCAGCACAGAGCCGCCCAGCACGTGGTTGCAGACGAACGGGGCTGGTGGCGGCGGCACCTCTTCGCTGGGAAGGTCCTGGGCGACCGGCAGGTCGGGGGCGACATCCATCGGCGCGCCGCCCGTTCCCGCGCCGCCGGTGCCGGGATCGATCACCCCGCCGGTGCCGGGAACGATCATCCCTCCGGTGCCCATCCCGCCCGTGCCGTTGTCTCCCCCGCTGCCTCCCAGCTCCGGCTCACCGCTGTCCAGCTCGTCGATCGGAAGGATCCGACCGCTCTCGGCAGAACACCCGATCGCCAGCAGCGCCGACGCAAACAACAGAGGAAGTGGATTCAGCAAGGTCACGACATCCCTCGAGCGAGAGAAACCGGAAATAATTGAGGCGCACACTAGCACACCGGCGATCGGCGGGCTCAGGCGACGGAAGACGCGACGCGTTTGTTCAGCCTATTTTCTCGAGCACGACCAGCATGCGGAAGCCGGCCAGGCGGAAAAACGGCTGCGGCAAGAGCTGCTCGACCGCAAACAGCCGCCGCCACAGGCCCGCCGGCAGCAGCGACCCCCGTGAGAACCCGCCCGACGCCGGATAGCTGGGCCCGGCCAGGCGCTCCAGCTTGCGCAGGGCCAGCGTGGGAAACGACCGCTCGAAGGCGGCCCGACCAGCGGCACGACCGAACATCAGGGTGGGAATGCCCTGGTTGGAATCGAAGGGATCTTTCTCGCTGGCGCCGCCGGCGTCGCTGGAGACGCCGTTGCCATTGCCTGCTGTCGTCGCTTCCCCCATGGCCAGTGGATCGACGCCCACCAGGTGCAACGGCTCCTCGTGTAGAAACTTGTAGACTGGGTACGACAGCGCGCTGACGTAGGGCTCGCACAGGACCAGCCGGCCCCCCACGCGCAGAACCCGGGCCGCCTCCTCGAAGAACCGCCGCGGCGACGGCAGGTGATGGAGCACGTCGAACAGCACCAGCGCGCCGATCTCGCCGTACGCGAAGGGCAGCGCGTCGGCGGCGATCTCGCGATCATGCCAGGGGGCCGCCACCAGATCGGACAGCGACAGCTCGGGGATGAACTGGCGCGCGAATCCCGGCCCCGACCCCAGCTCCCACCAGGAGCCCAGCGACGGCGCCGGCAGCTCGCGCCGGATCCGGCCGTACCAGTCGGCGTAAAGAACTTGTAAGACGGGGTTGCGATCCCAGGCCTGCCGATGCTCCTCGAACCGCGCCAGCGTGCGCGCCCGCTGCTCCGCCGTCAGCATTGGCTAGACGAAGCGGATCTTCCGCGCCGCCACCGTCGACATGCGCAGCAGCAACCAGCCGTGCTTCCAGCGCGAGATGTTGGTCTCGCCATAGGTGCGATCGCGATAGCGCACAGGGATCTCGGCGATCTTGAGGTTGAGGCGCGCGGCCCCGAAGATGAGATCGAAGTCGCCGAACGGATCGAAATCGCCAAAATAGTGCCGGGCGGCAGCGATGCGTTCATAGTCAGCACGCCACAGCACCTTGGTGCCGCACAGGGTGTCGCGTATCGGCTGCTGCAGCAGGTACGAGAAGAGCTGGGAGAAGGCCACGTTGCCGATCTTGTTGAAGAAGCGCATGGCCCCCGGCTCCATCGGGTAGACCAGGCGCGTCCCCTGCACGAAATCGGCGTGACCGCGGGTGGCCAGCTCGTAAAACCCGGGCAGATCCTCGGGCGGCACCGTCAGGTCGGCGTCCAGGATCATCAACAGATCTCCGGAGGCCTTGGCGAAGCCCAAACGCACGGCGTCGCCCTTGCCTTTGCCCGTCTGCTGGAAGGCGCTCAGCTTCAGCGGCCCCTGATAGCGCTGGATGCAGTCCTGGATCGTCTCCCACGTCCCGTCGGACGACCCGCCCTCGACGAAGATCAGCTCGGTCGCCGTCCCCATCAACGGCGTGCGATCGATGGCCGCCTGCACGTTGCCGGCCTCGTTCCGTGTGGGGACCACGACGCTGACGCTGGCGCCGATGCGCCGCCGGGCTATCCCGGTCTCCCGGCCGCGGTCGCGCTCGCGCAGGACGTAGATCCGGTACAGCGACAGGTGCTGCATGCCCGGCATGCGGACCAGGTACTTGTTCAGCAGCGACGAGGCGCCCCCCAGTTCCAGCGGCACCAGCAGGCGGTCCTCATAGCGAACCACCTCCAGACCGGTGATGTCGAACAGGTTCTTGAAATCGCTGTCCGACAGCCAGTTGGCCGTGGGCGCCGGACGCTTCCAGCCGGCGGTCTCCGCCAGGCGGGTGGGCAGTTCCCACAGGTAATTGAAGCAGGTCAGGTAAATGCGACCGCCCTCGCGCAGCCGGCGTCGCAAGCCGTGCAGCAACGCCTTGATGTCCAGCACGCTGTGGCACAGGCGATCGCAGACGACCGCGTCCCAGCCGCGCTCGCCCGTGGGCGGAACCCGAAGGGCGTCGTCGACCTCGAAGGCGATCCCGGGGTGGCGGGCCCGCGCCTGATCGACCATCTCGGGCAGAAAGTCGATCCCCTGCCGATCGGCGTGGGGCAAGGCCGCCAGCAGATCGCCGCGTCCAGCGCCAACCTCCAGCACCGACGCGTCAGCGGGGATGAGACGCGCCAGCGCCCCGGCCAGATCGCGGTGCAAGAAATCGCGCGCCGCCGGATGCGCCACCTCGTCGGGTGGCTGGCGAAAGTAGGCCTGCCACTGTGCCTCCAGAACCTCGGCGCGCGAAGGGGCGGGTCGCTCTGGAACAACACCCTGGGCAGCGCCGCCCACCGAACCGGCTTCAACCTTCAATGACATGACAGGCTCTAGAAGTCCGTGTCTTTGGTCAACGTATAGACCTGCTTGAACTTCTCGCCCGGGCGAACCGTGATGCTCTCGGTGCGATCGATCTGCAGGTCGGGTCGCTTGAAGCTCAGGCGGTGGCGGCCGCACGGAACCTTGAGGTCAGCGATCGGTGTGTGCTTCGAGGTGGTCTTCCCGTCGATCCAGACCTCGGACCAGGGACGCGAGCCGATGGTGATCACGCAGTCGCCCCCCTCGCCAAAGACTGGCTTCGCTGCCGCACTGGAGGTCTGGGTGTCGTCCTCGACATCCCGGCGGCGCCGGGGCGGGGTCGCCGTCGTCGATGGCGGTCGCACGCTGACGCTGGCGCTGGGCGGCGGCTTGACGGGCGTGGGGCTGGTGCCTTCGCTGCTGGGCGACGGCTGCACCTTCACCGGGGGTGGCGACGGCGTCGGAGGCGGGGTGTTCTCCGCCACCTTCGGCGGCGGAGGCGTCGGCGCCGGCGGGGGTGTCGGGGCGGGCGCCGGCGGCGGCGGCGGCGCGACGGCGACCGGCGCGGGCGGCGGCGGTTCGGGCTTGGGGGTCGCCTTTGGCGGCTCACGCTCGGCGGAGCCCACCTGCACCAGGGTGGCGTGCACCTTGCGAATCGAACCAGGCTCGATCTCGATGTCCTGCTTCCAGGCCTTGAAGCGATTCTCGCCCTTGATCTCGATGACGTGGTGACCGGGCGGGATTCGATACGCCCGGAAATCCGTGCGCGCCTGGCCATTGGGCCCGCTGATCGGCGCGCCGTCCAGCCACACCAGCCCACCGGGCGGATCGCTGGTCAGCTCGAACCCGGTGTCGGGCGACGGCTCGAGCGCGATGTTCAGCGCCACCGGCTGGCCGGCGCGCACCTCGATGTTCTGATCGCTGCGCACATAACCGTCGTGAGTCACCGACAGCGTGTACTGTCCCAGCGGCTTTTCGACGGTGACCGGCGAGTGGTCAGCCACCTTGACGTTGTCGATCAGCACCGTGGCGTCGGACGGCACCGTGGTGATCTGGACCTGACCAGGCTTGGTGCTGTTGTAGTACCAGTAGTAAAAGGTCCCGCCGATCACCAGGAGCGCCAGGAACACCATGGCGGCGTATTTGCCGCCGCGCGAGACGCGCTCCGGCCCACCGGTCAGGAACGAACCGGTGCCGAACGGGGCAGGATTCTCGAAGGAAAAAGCCGGCTGGGCGCCCGACGGAATCTGCGGCACCGGCGATGGCGCCGACGGTTCGGCGTGGTGCGAGACCGCGGGCATCGCGGGCTGGGTCTTGGGGCGCAACGGCGACGGGGAGCTGTGCGGCAGCGACGTCGACCCGTCGCTGGAACGTCCCAGCGGCGAGGGCAGTCCGGGCGCCGGCATTCCCATCAGCGTCTGTCGCGGCGACGCTGGCGCGCCCACCGGACGCGCCTGACGCGGCAAGGGCGACGCTCCCGATCCGCCCCCACCGGGAGGCGGCAGCGACGCGCCCCGCCCCGCTCCGCCGCCCGTCGACGGCGACGACCCGGCACCGCCGCCGGAGGCGGGCTTGGGGATCAGCAGCTTCGGCTTGGGCGTGGCCACCAGATCGGGTGCCGTCGCAGCCCGGAGTATGTCGGGCGCCGGCTGATTGGCGACCGTGCGGTCCTCGTCTTCGTAGAAGAGGTCCTCGGTCTCCAGGGTCTTGATCTCGTCGCTGGGCTCCTTGTCGAAGATCTGAGTGTCCAGCTCTTCGTCGTCCCATCCCATTGGTGAATCAGGCACTGTCTTTTTCACCCTTTTGCTGCCATTGCCGGCGTCGGCGGCGTTGGCTTCATCGCCCGAGTCCTTCCAGCTGGACGGCGCGGCGATCTGGCGAAACTGCTCTATCTTCGCGTTGTCGTCTTCGATCTCCGTCGCGAACGTCTTCTTCATCCAGGCGGCCAGATCCTTGCGCGAGTACAGCTCGCCGACCGTGTACAGGAACGCCTGCAGATCGTCGTGCAGATCGATGGCGTTCTGGTATCGGTCCTCCGGGTCCTTGGCCAGCGCCTTCAGCGAGATTCGTTCCAGCTCGCCGGGGATGTTCCGGTTGTAAGAGGAGGGCGGCAGGATCTCGACGTTGCGCACCTTCTCAAGGGTGGAGAAATCGCTCTCGCCGACGAAGAGGCGCTCGTTGGTCAGCGTCTCGTAAAGGACGATACCGACCGAAAAGATGTCGCTGCGTCGATCGATGGGCAGGCCCCGCACCTGCTCGGGCGACATGTAGCCGAACTTGCCCTTGAGGATGCCGGCCTGGGTCTTCGAAGCCTTGCCTGCGGCCTTGGCGATGCCAAAGTCGATCAGCTTGATCTCGCCCTCATAGCCAATGAGGATGTTTTGCGGCGAGATGTCGCGGTGAACCAGGTGCAGCTCGCGCCCCTGCCCGTCGCGTTTGTTGTGGGCGTAGTCCAGGCCTTCACAGACCTGCATCACGCAGTAACAGGCCTGGCGGATCGGCATGACCTCGCCCTTGCCGCGCGTGCGATCGAAGATGGAGCGCAGGTCGCGGCCGTTCACGTATTCAAGGGCGATGAAATAGCTCTCGTCGACCTTACCCAGATCGAAAATTTGGGCGATGTTCGCGTGTTGCAGCTGCACCGCGATCTTCGCCTCGTCGATGAACATCGTGATGAACTCTTCGTCCTCGGCGATGTTGGGGAGGATGCGCTTGACCGCCAGCATGCGCTCGAAGCCCTCCACGCCGAAGGCTTTGGCCTTGAACACCTCGGCCATACCTCCGACGTTGATACGTTCCAGGAGGTAGTACTTGCCGAACGGGATGGGCTTCTTCAAAGCGACGCGACCCTCTTTTCGACCTGACCACTCACGATGGGGGAACTTTGGCGAGCAAGGCTCGGTATTTATCTGACCTAACCCGCTGAAATGTCAATCGGAAGGTATGGGACCTCACGATTGCCGACCTAGGGGCTTCCCGCCGCCTGTTTGCCATCACCCGACAAAGACTGGCTGGCCGAGCTGTTGGCTGCCTTGGCCAGCTGCTTGGCTGCTCGACGCTCGGCCCGGGCCGTCGCCTTGGCGTCCGCATCCAGAAACGCCAGGGTCGCGCCCGCCGTGGCGAACGGCGGCGCCACGATGAACGCCAGCGGAATCAAGTAAAGGACGGTGGCCCCCAGCCCATACCCGACCGTCTGCGCGGGATGCTTGATGAGGTAGCCCCACTTGGCCCCGAAGGATTTCCCCCGTCGCGACAAGGGATAGTCGAAGCCATCGTAGGCCAGGAAGAGCCCGCCCAGGCCGATGCCGATCAGGCTCCCCACACCGGTTAGGGCCGTCAAAGCGAGGCCAATTAGCAACGCCGTGCCGTAAAGAACCAGCTTCAATAGACCGTGGAGGAGGGCCTGGCCACTCGAGGCAAGAAAAGGCGCCGTGGGCGCGGTGCCCCGCACTTTCTGTTCGACCTTGGCGCTGAGGTGGTCATTGAAGATCGCGCCGAGAAGGGGCTGTAGAACAATGAACAACACGGCGCCGCCCACCAGCGTGATGGCGGCCAGCAAGATCCACCCAACAACCGGGGACGAAGCAAGATGAGTCGCCAGCTCCTGCCGCCAGTACAGCGCCGCCATCCACAGGGTCCCCACCGCCAGGGCCACGTTCACCAGCAAGGGGACGAACAGATAGCGCCACATCCGCTGGCGAGCGATGAACAGCCCGCCGCGAAACGGCGCCAGAAATCCCCTGACGAAACCCACCGGCAAAGTCTACAGGGGGCTCGCTCCGCTCGCTACGCGAAAGGGGCCTGCTGGCCCCTCTCGCGGGCTCTCCCCGGCGCCTCTCGCACGGTGAGCCGGCCGGGCAAAGCCCGGCCTCCTGAACTGAAATACTGGCGCTCAAATATGAGGGTGAGCGTGTTCGTTGCGTGGATGGCGGTGGTGGGGTGCGGGTCTCAGGCACCGGCGGTGCCCGAGGGCGGTGGCAGCGGAGGGGCCTCTCAGCCGATGGGTTCGGGAGGAAGCGGAGGCGGACCGCAAGGGACAGGTGGGTCGTCAGGGACGGGCGGCACGGGGGGGCTGGCGATGAAAGACGCGGCGGTCGATCTGCTCAGTGACGTGGGCGGTGGAACGGGGGGCGGTGGTGGCGGCGAGGTCTTCTGTCCGCCGGCGGTGGCGGCCGGACAGCCGCGGCGGCCGTTTCCGCAGCACGCGGGGTATCCGGGGTGCCCGACCTGTATTCATCCCAATGTGCCGCAGGCGACGATGGATGCCGATGTCGCCCGGTACTACGACACCTGGAAGGGGCTGATCCGGAAGTTCAGCGCGGGGAAGGTCAACGGCGAGCAATACATCGCGGCGGGCGCGGCCGGAAACATCTTCGGGTGGCCGGCCGGTGTGCAGCAGGTGTCGCAGTCGGAGGGGCACGGCTACGCGATGCTGATCATCGCCCTCATGGCCGGTCACGATCCGAACGCCAAGACGGTGTTCGACAGCCTCAATCGCGTCCGCAAGGCGTTCCCCTCCAGCTCGGATCCGCGCCTGATGTCTTGGGTGGTGCCGAACACCGGCGACCCCAGCGTGCAGGCGCAGCCACCGGCCACGGACGGCGACATGGACATGGGTTACGCGTTGCTCATCGCCGCCGATCAGTGGGGCGACGAAGCCAACAATCACTATCTGGCGGACGCCAGGAGCGTCATCGCCGGCATGGAGGAAAAGTTCATCACCAAGGGCAGTGGGCAATTTTTTCCGCGGCTGAACATCGGCGATCCGACGCACCTGGGATCGGTGGCGCCCGAATCAAAGCCTTACCTGACCCGCCCCTCCGACTACATGGTCGACCACATGCTGGCCTTCGCCAGCGCCACCGGCCACAGCGTCTGGTCCGACGTGGCCACCGGGTCGGTCAACATCCTCAAGCAGGTGCGCAACGCCAGCACCGGCCTGGTCCCCGACTTCGTCGTCGACGATCCGCCGGTGGGCTCCAAGACCGGCACCGGCGACGAAGGGCCCTGTTATGACTGCTTCGGCTACAACTCGTGCCGCGTCCCCTGGCGGCAGGCGGTGGCGGTCGCCCATTTCGGCTTCGCCGGTTCGCGCGACGTCGACGACAAGATGGTCACCTGGGCCCGCGCCACGTTCAACGACACGCCGTCGACGATGCGCGCGTCGTTTCCCACCAACGGCATGGGAGGAGGCGGCGGCGACCCGGCCTTCACCTCGCCGATGGTCGCCGCCGGCATCACGGGTGCCGCTCATCAGACCTGGCTGGATCGCGGCTGGACGTACATGAAGGGAACGAACGGCGGCAGCTATTACAGCGGCAGCATCACGCTGCTGTCGATGCTGGCAGTCTCCGGAAACTGGTGGATCCCCTCCGGTGGTCTGGGAACCTGCCCGCCGTAACCAGCCTCCGTAGCCTCCCGTTCGCCCGCTCCGTATACTTACACCGCTCAAGAGGGGAGGGCCGTCCGCCGATGACCGGCTGTGCCAACCTCCCTTTGGCGGGCGTGTCCGTGAAAAAGATTCTCGTCGTCGATGACTCGGAGACCGTGCGTCACCAGGTCCGTCAGGCCCTGGCTGGCGGCAAGTACACCATCATCGAGTGCAAGGACGGCATCGAGGGTCTTGAAACCATCCGGACCAGCAACGATCTGATGTTGGTCCTGTGCGACGTCGACATGCCGCGCATGAACGGCCTCGAGATGGTCACCGAGCTGCAGAAGCGGGGAAATTCTGTGCCCATCCTGATGTTGACCACGGAGGGCGATCCCGCGCTGGTCAAGCGCGCGCGCGAGGCCGGCTGCAAAGGGTGGATCGTCAAACCATTCAAGCCCCAGCTGCTGGCGGTGGCAGTGACGAAGTTCGTTCCGTCCGGCGGCGACGAGTAGAAAGGACAAGCCATCGTGCTTCTCCGCGACCGGGTCCCTGGCTCTCCGCCAGGGGGTGACGATCCCGACGGCCCGGTGGGCGGTGGCGACGATCTGCGCGAAACGCAGATCGCCAGCCGAATCCAGGCCTCGATCCTGCCGGGACAGGTCGACGTCGAGGGGCTGGAGATCGCGGCCGGCATGCTGCCCACCGAGATGGTTGGCGGCGATTATTACGACATCATCCCCGTCAAGGACGGCTGCTGGATCGCCATCGGCGACGTGGCGGGGCACGGCCTGGCGGCCGGCCTCATCATGCTGATGATTCAAAGCACGTTGCATGGCCTGGTGAAGCTTTCGCCCGACGCCCACCCGCGCGAGCTGGTGTGCGCGTTGAACGCCGTTCTCTTCGAGAACGTGCGCCGGCGCATGAAGCGCCGCGAGCACGTGACGTTCTGCCTGGTCCGTTACTGGCCCGACGGCCGCATCGTGTTCGCCGGCGCCCACGAGGACATCCTCATCAGCCGCGCCCAGGGCGAGGTCGAGGCCCTCACGCCCTCCGGCACCTGGCTGGGCGCCATCGAGGACATCGGGAAGTTCACCGTCGACAAGGCCGCCCAGCTTCAGCCGGGCGACGTCATGCTGCTTTACACCGACGGCGTCATCGAGGCCCGCAACGCGGGCGGCGTCGAGTTCGGCTATGAGACCCTGAAGCGGGTGTTCAAGGAGCTGTCGCAGAACAACCCGACGGCGATCCGAAACGGGATCGTGGATGCCGTTCGGGCGTGGACGCCTGCCATCGACGACGATCTGACTCTGGTCGCCATCCGTTGCCAGGGCGTATACTGGCCCGAGACAGCTACCGACGAGGGTCAATGAACGGACAGACGCCAGGAACCCCACTCCTGGCTCCCAAGAAGCTGTCGATTCCCCGCTTGCGCCGCCTCCTCCTGGTGGTGCTGACGCTGTCGACGATCGCGTTCACCACGGGCGTCTTCGTCCTGGTCCAGCGCATCTTCCAGAACTTCGGTCCCGGCGTTGAACAGGACCTGATCTGGAAGGCCGTCCGCGGCGCGGAGGAGCTGGCCCACGCCGCCGATCTGGGCCTGGCCGTCAAGGACGCCAAGATCGTGGGCGCGAGCTTCGGCGAGTATCGTCGCTCGGACGACGTCCTGGGGATCGCCGCCATCGCCGCCGACGGCGCGCTGGTGGCCAGCGCCGGCCAGCTGCCCGAGCCGCTGGAAAACCTGTTCTCGGGCCCGGCCGGCACCGTGCGACGAACCCCGGGATACGTCGTGGCCTGGGCGCCCGCCCTCATCGAGGGGAGCCCGGTTGGTAAGGTGGCGATGATCGTCAAGACGCGACGCCTGGTCCAGGCGCAGGCCCTGCTGCGCCGGATGTCGCTGGGCACCGGCGCGGCCGGGATCATCGTCTGGCTGCTGGGCGTGCTGTTCGTGAACTTCTTCACCCGCAGCATCGTCGAGCGCGACAACCAGCTGGCTGAATACGCGTCAGGCCTTGAAGAGAAGGTCGCGCTGCGCACGGCGGAGCTGGATCGCGCCAATGAAGAGATGCGATTGGTCCTGGACAACGTCCAGCAGGGATTCATCACCGTGTCCCTGGAAGGCGTCATGGCCGAAGAACGATCGACGATCGTCGATCGCTGGTTCGGGCCGCAGCCTGCCGACCGCAAGTTCTCGACGCTGATTCGTCCCTTCGACAGCGGCGCGGCGGACTGGTTCGACGTCGGCTGCGACGGCCTGCGCGACGGCTTCATGCCGGCGGCCGTGGTGCTGGAGCAGTTCCCCAAGCGGCTGATGGTCGGCGGTCACACGCTGCGCCTCTCGTACATCGGCATCGGCGAGGGCGAATCCCCCCGGCGCCTGCTGATCGTCCTCAGCGACGTCACCGACGAGCTGGCGCGCGAGCGCGTCGAGCGCGACGCCCGCGAGATGACCCGCGCCTTCCAGCAGATCACCGCCGAACGCGTCGGGTTCGAGCAGTTCTTCGCCGAGGCGAACGCCATCGTGAAACAGATCCTGGCCGGGTCCGTCGATCGCAACGGCGAAAAGCGCCTGATTCACACCCTCAAGGGCAACTGCAGCATCTTCGGCATCGATTCGGTGGCGGAGAGCTGCCATCAGCTAGAGACGAAGCTGCAGGACGAGGGGCGCCGGGCCACCGAGCTGGAGCGGGCCAGGCTGGCGGCCGACTGGGATCGAACCGCCGGCGTCATCGCCGGCCTCCTTGGCGATCGCCCCAGCGTCATCGAGCTGGACGAGGGCGAGTACCAGGGCCTGCTGGGCGCCCTTCGCGGCGGTAAGGCCGGCCCCGAGCTTGTTCGCCTGGTCGAGAGCTGGCGTCTGGAGCCGGTCTCGTTTCGACTGGCGCGGCTGGCCGCCAAGGCGCGCTATGTGGTCAAGCGTCAGAACGATCGCGATTTGACCGTGCACGTCGACGGGGCCGGCCTGCGCCTGGACGGCGCGGTCTGGTCGCCGTTCTGGACCGCGCTGGTGCACGCCGTGACCAACGCGCTGGATCACGGGATCGAGTCGGCGGCGGAGCGCCAGGCGCAAGGCAAACCGCCCGGCGCCAACCTGTGGCTGACGGCCGAAGCGTGCGGCGAGGGGGTGATCATCTCGGTGCGCGACGACGGGCGCGGCATCGACTGGGCGCGCGTGAAAGACAAGGCCGCCGCCGCGGGGGTGCCTCATGGCTCGCGCGCCGACCTGGCGGCCGCGCTGTTCGCCGACGGCGTGTCCACCACGGGCACGGCCAGCGTCAGCTCTGGTCGGGGCGTGGGTATGGGCGCCATGCGCGAGGCCATCGCGGCGCTGGACGGCGAGATCGACGTGGTGTCCGAACGCCACCAGGGAACCACGCTGAAATTTCGGTTTCCGCGAAGGAGATGAGACGATGAGACTCTCTATGAGAGTGCGCGTGACAGGCGTCGCGCTGGCGGCGATGGCCATGGGGTGTCTCTATGACCCCGCCCAACGCTGCGGGCCGGGCGAGGTTCTCGATCAAACCGAGGTCTGCGTTTGCGCCCGCGGCAACGTCCCGGTGTACCGGGACATCACCGTCATCACGCCGGCCCCGATGGAGAAGCCGCCATTTTCGTCCTGCAAGCCGTGCGGGACCAATGAAGTGGCCAAAGGCGATCAGTGCGCGTGCGCCGTCGGGTTCGTGCGCAGCGGGGCCACCTGCATTCCGAGCAACCTGGGCGCGACCTGCGCCGCCGACGCGGACTGCGCGTCCGGCGACCAGACGTTTTGCCACCTGCCCGGCGGCTATTGCACCAAGAAGACCTGCGCCAGCAACGCCGATTGCAACGTGGACGCCGACTATGCCTGCGCGCTGACGGAGACGCCGACGTACTGCAGGCGCCCGCCTGTCGGTCAGGGCGGCGCCTGCACGAAGGTGGGACCTGATCCGGCGTGCGGGCCCGAGGCCCCGCTGTGCGTGCTGAACGCCTGCGCGGTTTCCGGCTGCCAGACCGACGCGGATTGCTCACCCAGCCGCAAGTGCTGCGACTTCACGAAGTTTGGACAACCCGGGCTGACCCTCTGCTTTCCGGGAGCTTGCCCATGATCGGGCCCGGTCGAATCTTCGTCGCCGCGGCGCTGGCGTTGGCCCTGACGGTCATCGCCCCGGTGGCGCTGGGCCAGACGCAGGCGCCGCCTCTGGCGACACCGCCCGACGCGGCGGCCCAGGCGCCGGCGGCGGCGGTGGCGCCCGTCGTCCAGCCCGTCGAGCCGGTGCCCCCGGCTGCCCCGGTCGCCCCCAGCTCCCCCGACGAAGAGGCCGCCAAGCTGGCCGAGCTGTTCGTTCAGGACAGCGCCACCGTGGCGGCGGAACCCAGCCTCAAGTTTTATGGGTTCGCCGACTTCAACGTCACCCGCTGGATGAACCTGAGCGACCAGTGGAAGAACCAGTTCCCCGAAACGCTCTCCTTCTACGTCGGCAAGCTGAACCTTTACATGGAAGGCAACATCGCCCCCGACTGGAAGAGCCTGATCGAGGTGCGCTACATGTTCATCCCCAACGGCTCGGGGCCGGCGCATGGCTCCGCATCGAACAGGAACTTCTCGGACAGTTATATCGATCCAATCTCGAACACCGGGAGATTCAACGGCGTCACCGGCGACTACACGGAGATCGGACGCCCTGTCGACTGGAACGGCATCAACATCCAGCGCGCCTACCTGGAGCACAACTTCACCAACTTCCTCAGCGTCCGCGTGGGACGGTTCCTGACCCCCTGGGGCATCTGGAACGTCGACCACGGCTCGCCCGTCATCATCGGCACCGCCAAGCCGTATGTCATCGGCGAGGCCTTCTTTCCCGAGGCGCAGACCGGTTTCGATGCGTTCGGCAGCGTCCCGCTCGGGGACGCCACCCTTGGTTACCACCTGACCTTGTCGAACGGACGGGGCCCGACAGAAGCCTTTCAGGACCTGGACGGCAACAAGGGCCTGGGCGGACGGCTGTCGCTGAAGATGTACCTGCTGGGCACCATCGACGTCGGCGTATCCGGCTACGGCGGCACCGTCACCGACCGGCGGCAGGAGTTGAATTTACAGAACCAGTCCCTGGTCTATTTCACCTACGAGCACTACCGCGAGCTGAGCTGGGCCGTCGACCTGCGCTGGGTCTGGAAGGGACTGCACTTTCAGACCGAGGGCGCGCTGCACGATCGCGTCTGGAACAACGACGCCCGCCCCGTCGCCTTTGCCGGCGTCCAGCCCGACGTGCGGCGGTTGGGAATGTACGCGCTGCTGGGCTACCGGCTGCCGTGGCTGAACCTGATGCCGTTCGTGATGTACTCGTATTACGACACCGGCTCGCGGTCCAATTACGGCGGAACCGCCAGCCGGGTAAATGTCTGGTCGGGCGGCCTCAATGTTCGCATCAGGCCCAGCATCGTGTTCAAGATCGAGTACCAGCGCGCCACGTTCCAGAACGTCGTGCCCGGCTCGATGTTCGACGCTCCACTGGCACAACTCTCATCGCAGCTGGCCTGGGCGTTCTGACGACCGATGACGATCGCCAACGCCAATCGCCGACTTGTCATCGCCAGCTTGGCCGCGCTGGTCGGCCTGCTGCTGTTCAGCGCTGCGCCGGCCCTGCGCGCCGCCGACCCGCCCCTGGTCGTCATCGTCGCGGCGACGAACCCCATCCAGGACATTTCGCGGGCAAGCCTGCGACGCGCGTTCCTGGGCGAGCCCACCAGCGGACCGGGCGGCAAGTTGATCCCGCTCAATCAGCCGCCCGGATCATCGGCGCGCAACCAGTTCGACAGGATCGTGCTGGGCCTCGACCCCGAGGACGTGGCCAGGTTCTGGATTGACCAGCGCATCCGGGGCCAGGGCGGCGCGCCCCGCGCCATTCCCGCGGCGATGCTGGTGCGGGTGATCCCGCAGCTGGCGGGCACCATCGGCTACGTGCGCGCCAACGAGGTTGGCCCAGGCGTCAAGATCATCACCGTCGACGGAAAAAAGCCGGGCGACCCGGACTACCTGTTGCCGTGAGGACGCGCGGCCGGCGCGGTGAGTATGGCGCGGCCAGTGACTAGGCGCTGGCGGCGAAAACCAGCCGCGTCAGCTCTCCCGACAGCTCGAGCTGCGTCAGCTCGGCCAGGCCGCCCACCGGCGTGCCGGCGATGACCACGATCGGAAATTCGGCGGTGCGGGCAGCGGTGGTCACCCAGGATCGTTCGGCCTCGTCATCGGTCACGTCCAGCACCTGGAAGGCGATGGACCGGCCGCGCAGCAGCTCCTCGACCTTCACCTTGGTGCGGTGGTCCTTGCCGTCGAAATAGACCAGGACGGGCGCCTGACGAACCGGGGCCGGCGCGGGCGCGGGGACCGAAGCGGCGACGCCGCTCGACTGGGAGGCGCGCGGCGTCCGCCGCTCGGCCAGCTCCTCCGGGCTGCAGACCGGTCGGCCGAGCAGCTCGTTGGCGATGGCAGCCAGGTTGCGCAGGCGCCGAAGGGCCGGTCGTTCGGTTCGCGCGCGGGGGCCTTCGATGTGCTGGTAGGCCAGGGCGCGCAGCTTGTCGGTCAAAGGGGTCAGCATGGCGGCGCCAGCAGGCCAAAGGTGGGCCGGGTTGTCAATCCCCGCCGCCCAATCAGCCTTTTTTGAAGGGCGATTCCAGGCAACCAGACACCGCCCCGGCCGATACCTGGCTTGGGAGGAACATCATGCGCCAGTCTATCGCTTGGGCCCTTATCACCATGTTAGGATTGTAAATTGATCGCCATGAAAGTGACCGGACCAGGCGCGGGACAAAGCGGCGGGCCTGCTGACATCAGCGGCCCCCAGGCGCCCGCTCAAACCGGTGAAAAAAAAGGGATCACAGGCTCCGGTGATCCGGCGGCGGCAGGCCCGGCCGGGCCCGAACGGCTGGCCCAAAGCGGCGCCACCGCGCAAATCAGCGCGGCATTGCCGCAACCGGGCGTGGTCGCCACCCACGACCTGGCGGCCGCGCTCAAGACCGGCGCCCTGACGCCAGCCGCGGCGATGGACAAGGTGATCGATCGGATCGTGGCGCAGCAGCTGGGCGCCCAGGCGCCCCCGGCCGTCAGCGAAAGTCTGAAGGCAGCCCTGCGCGACGCCGTGGAAACCGATCCCATGCTGGCCGCCAAGCTCCGCAGCCTGGGCGGTGGCGAGACCGGCTAGGGTTCGGCTGCCGGCGGAGCGGGCGTTTCCGCGGTGGCGGACGCCCGCTTGGCGGCCAGCGCGTCGCGAATCTGTGGCGGGAGATAGACGTCGTCGGTGTTGAAACCGGCCAGCGCTTCGACCAGGACGGCGGCGCGGTCGGAGGCCGGCGTCTTGCGGTCGATGATGACGCACCACTGGCCCTTGAGCTTGCACAGCCCACCGCCGCCGGCGGTGTCGCCGGTCATGGTCTCATAGCGAACGCGAACGCCCAGGTGAGCGGCGGCCTGCTCCAGTGCTTCGGTGATCTGTTCGGGTTTCATGCGTCGGTCATCCACCCTACTCGGTCCTGGGCCTGTCGAAAAGTTTCTTTGGGTCGATCACTTCGGGTCGCCCTCTCGGGTTGACCGGACCAGGTCAATGATCTGGGCGCCCCCGACGTAGGTCTTGGTTTCATAGCGGGTCAGGCTGCCCAGCTGGCGAACGATCTCGGCCATCCGTTCGGCCTCCCGCAAGATGGTGTCCACCAGCGACACGTGGGGATCTTCCGCGGGCAGCTTGCGGATCAACATCTGGGCATAACCCATCACCGACGTCAGGGGCTGATTCAGCTCGTGGGCCGCGGCGCCGGCCAGCTCGATGGCCACCACCTGCTTCTCCGAGATGGCCAGCTTCTCCTGGGCGTGGGCCAGCCGCTCTTCCATGCGCAGGCGATCGCGCAGGTCGGAGAAGATGCCCACCGTGGCGATCGCGCGACCGGCGTCATCGAACACCAGCGCCGCCGAGATCGACACCGGAATCCGCTCGCCGACGGCGCTGAGCAGATCGCGGCGCACGGGCTCGAGGCGCCCGCCCCCGCCGTGCTCGGCGGATCGGATCAGGCGCATCACCTCCTGGGCCACACCGGGCGGGTAAAGCTGCTTGACCGACATCTTTCCGATGACGTCGGGCGCCCGATACCCGCAGATCCGTTCGGCGCCTTGATTGAAGAGCACGACCTGGCCGCGCATGTCGGCGGCGATGATGCCGTCCACGGTGCTGTTGAGGATGCGTTCGAGAAACTCCGTGGTGCGGCGCAGCTCGCTCTCCAGCTCGCGGGCGATGCTGACGTCGCGAAACGCGAAGATGGCCGCTTCGTGCTCGGACAGAATGCCGATCGACGCCACCGACACCACGATGTGATCGCCCGACGTGGTCACCAGCTCCAGGTCAAAGTTGTCGACGGGCTCGGCGGCGGCGGCGCGGGCGATGGCCTGTTCCAGCAGGGGGCGATACGACTCCGACACGATGCGCTTGAGGGCGCGGCCCACCAGCCCGTCGCGCGCATAGCCGGTGATCTCCTGGGCGGCCCGGTTGATGTAAAGGACCTGCCCGCTGGCGTCCACCACCACGATGCCGTCCGACGCGCTGTCGATGAAGGCGCGGTAACGTTCGATGGCCTTCACGCGGCGTTCTTCGTGAAAGTCTTGCAGCGTGATCTTGCGGGTCCGTTCACGAATGGGGTCAAGGGCCCGCGCCCCGCGCAGCACCATCGCCACCAGACCGGCGGCCATTTTTCCGGCGCTGATGGTGATGGGCGAGATGGCCGTCGCAGAAACCGCTGGCAGCCGAACCAGCAGCGCCCCCAGCGGTTTGCGTCCCACCACCATGGGGAAGACCGCGGAGATCTGCGCCGCCATCGGCTGCCCCGACCCCGCGCCGCTGAAGGTGACCTCGCCGGTCTCCAGGGCGCGGGAGATGTACGGATATTGCGCCAGCGGAAGGCGCATGCGACCGGTCTCTGCTTCATCGCTGTCGGCGACGATGTAGACGCTCTCCAGATCGGAGACCAGCGCCAGCACCGTCACCGACGACGCCCCCAGGGCGTGAGCGATGTGTTCGGCGGCGGCGTGCAGCTGGCTTTCGCCTGTCCCCACCGCCAGCACCTGGGCCACCTGGGCCAGCCCCTCATCGATCACGCGGCGCAGATCGTCGTTCACGGGTCCCTTGTCACCGCTTGCGCGCGGCGCGCCGGCCGCCGACCTTCGCGCGCAGAAAGCGCTCCGCCTCGGCGGTGGCCGCCGCCATCACCGACCGCACCGGCACCTTGGTCGCCGCCGCCAGCCGCCGGCAGTCTTCGAATTCGGGGTGGGCGCCGATCGCCTCGCCGTCCAGGCTGGCGATCTTGATCTTCACGGCTCCGAACGCCGTGCGCACGCTGGCGAACGAGCGGGCCAGCGTCACGCGATCGATGGGCCGCACGCGCAACCCCAGCGTCGTCGAGTTGAGAAAGAACGCCCGCTGCGCGTCGGCGGCCGCGCCGGACGGCACCAGCGCGCTGACCGTGGTGGCCGGCCGCCCCTTCTTCATCAGGATGGGCGCCGACCAGACGTCGACGGCGCCGGCCGCCAGCAAGGCGTCGTAAAGCGGCGCCAGGAGCTGCGGGTTCATGTCGTCCAGGTTTGCTTCGCACAGCAGCAGCGACGACGGGGGCGCAGCCGCCACCTCGCCCAGGGGCTGGCCCAGCAGCGCGCGCAGCACGTTGGGACGATCGGCCAGCTGGCGTGTGCCGGCGCCGTAGCCGACGGCGCGTATCTGCATGGGGGGCGGCGGACCGAACTGGTCGACGACGGCGCTCAGGATGGCGGCGCCCGTGGGGGTGGTCAGCTCGCCCTCGCCTTGCGGCAGCATGGGGATCCCTTGCAGCAGGGCCGCGGTGGCGGGTGCCGGCACCGGGACGATACCGTGCGCCGTGTGCACGGTGCCGGTTCCCACCACCGGCGGCGACGAACCGATCGACACCGGTCGCAACCAGACCACCGCCGACGCGATCCCGATGATGTCGGCGATCGAGTCGTAGGCGCCCACCTCGTGAAAAGCCACGCGGTCGACCGAGGAACCGTGCAGGGCCGCCTCCACCTCGGCCACCCGCGCGAAGATGTCGGAGGCCAGCGCCGCCACGTCCACGTCGAGCCGCGCGCGTTTGATGAGACGGCGAATCTCGGCGTAATCGCGATGGCTGTGGGCGCCGTCGTGGTGGTGCGCCTCGTCGTGCCCATGGTGGTGCTCGGCGTGGTCGTGGTCGTGAGCATGGCCGTGGTCGTGGTCGTGGCCGTGGTCGTGGTCGTGACCGTGGCCGTGAACAGGCGCCGCCTTTTTCTTGGCGGCCCGCCCGGATTTTCCGTCGCCCCCAACGTCGACGACGAAGCCCCGCCCGACGTAGGCGCCGCGCTTGCGCCGTTCAAAGCCGACCTTCAAGCCGCGCACGCCCATGCGGCCCACCGCTTCGATCACCACCTTGGCCGGCACGCCGGCGTCGACCAGGGCGGCCACCGCCATGTCGCCCGCGATCCCTGACGTCGGTTCAAAGTGCAGGTGCAGCCCGCGCAACGCCTCGCTCATGTCGTTCGCTTTCGATTCATCAACGCCGCCATGTGCCCGGCGCCAAACCCATTGTCAATGTTGACGACGCAGACGCCGGCCACGCAGGAGTTCAACATCGACAGCAACGCGGCGATGCCCCCCAGGCTGGCGCCATAACCGACGCTGGTCGGCACCGCGATCACCGGTCGCGCGAAGAGGCCACCGACCACGCTGGGCAACGCCCCTTCCATGCCGGCCACCACCACGATGATCTCGGCGGCCTCGATGGTGGATCGATAGGCGAGCAGGCGGTGCAACCCGGCCACGCCCACGTCGTAGATGCGCTCGACGTGGTTACCGGCCAGTTCGGCCGTCAGGGCTGCCTCCTCGGCGACGGCCATGTCAGCGGTGCCGGCGCTGAGCACGGCGATCGAGCCCCGCCCGCGATCGGCGGCCGGCACGGGACCGACGACGACGGCGCGTGGAACCGGCAGGTACCGGGCGCCAGGAACGGCCGCCACCACCACCGTCGCCGCGTCGGCCGCCACACGCGTGGCCAGCACCGTGGACCCGCCCCGACCGAGCTCGATCAAGATGGCGGCGATCTGTTCGGGCGTCTTGCCCTGCCCCAGCACCACCTCGGGAAACCCCGTGCGCAGGTGCCGGTGCGTGTCGGCGTGGGCGAATCCCAGCGAGCGAAACGGTAGCTCACGTAGTTCGCGCAGCGCGTCCTCGACGCCCACCTGCCCTGCCTGGACGGCCAGCAGCAGCGCCTTCAGTGTCTCCGGATCCATCGTCGACACACCTTATCATTTGCCGGCGGGTGCCGGCGGGCGGCACGGACGCCGCGGCAGGAACGGAAGGCCCGTCTTGGGAGACGACATCCCCCGCTTGGTTGCGGTACTATTGGGAGTCCGAAGCGCGTTGCGCAAGGCGCGGCGAAAGTGGTCCCGGCGTGGTTCGGTCCGGTGCGGTGGTGGCGCTTCCGAAGCACAACCTGGTCCCCTGCGTTCCCACGCGACTGAACAAGAAAGGTCGAGCCGCATGATTTTTCGCCGCCCGATTCCTCTCGCCACCTTTGGTCTGCTCGTCGTCGGAGCGTCCATCGGCTGCACCGGCACCGGCACGTTCGGAGGCAATCCCTCCGGCTCGTCCGGGGGCGCGGGCGGAATGACGACCGGCGGTCCCGGCAGCGGCGGAGCGCCGGTGTCGGGCACCGGCGGGGATGGCAGCGGCAGCGGAGGCGCGATTTCTATCGGCACCGGTGGCGCGGCCGGTGGCGCCGGCGGAATGACGAACGGCGGCACGGGCGGTGCGGGCGTGACCACTGACGCGGGTGGCGACGACGCCGGGATCGGATTGCCACCGCTGACCCCCTGCACGGCGCCCGCCGTCTCGCGATTGAAGGTGTGGGAGATGGATGTCTCCGGCGGCACGGCCACGCCCAGCGGCTCGCCCCTGCGCAAGGTCGGCGACGTGTACGAGATGCACGTGGCGTGGAAACTGTCAGGCGGCGGCTATGGCACGGCCAACACGGCGCTGAACAACCTGGGGCAGTATTCGGGCGGCGCCGACCCGGCCAAGGAGGCCGTCGATCTCAGCGGCGCCCCCGGCGTGGTCCTGGAGTATTCGGTCACCGGTCCGGCGTACATGCAGATCAGGACCGGCACGGTCCCCCACGGCGGTGATCACTTCAAGGCCAACCTGCCAATGACGGGCGATCAGCTGACCATCGCCACCCTGAAGTTCGCCGACTTTCGCCGGCCGGGTGGCACCGCGCCACCGGGGCCGGACATTTTGAAAGACGTGTTTTCGTTCACCTTCGTCGGGTCCGGGACGACCACCCTGACGTTGCGGCAGGTCCGGGTGGCCGGCTTCACGCCGCCTTGTAACTGACAGTTGATCGAGGAAATTCAATCGATTGGGCGGCCGAAAATCAGCCGGGCGGTCTGCCCAGTCCGGACAGGGAGTGTGTTAATGTCGTTGAAGCTGGCGCCAGGCGCCGGGTCGCGGGTTTGGTTGGGTCGGACGGCGAGCGACGACGCGGGAATATGCGCAGCGCCCCGGACGGCGGTGCGGTGCGAAAAGGAGCTGATCACGTGACCAAACGCGGCTTGTACTTGCTTGGCGGCGCGTGCCTGACCTTGGGCCTGTTCGGGTGCTCGGCCGATTCTGGCAGCGCCACGACGCCGGGCAGCGGCGGATCGTCAGCCACCGGCAGCGGCGGATCATCAGCCACCGGCAGCGGCGGCAACGTCGTCAGTGGCTCGGGCGGAAGCGACGGCAGCGGCGGCGCGCCGACCACCGGCAGCGGCGGCGCGCCGGCCACCGGCAGCGGCGGCGCGACCGGCGACGGAGGACCGGCCGGCGCTGACGGCGGCGTCGTCGACCCGAACGGCGACACCCCGCCCTGGCGTCCGTTGAACGTGACCGCGGCCAAGATGCGCCTCTCGCATACGTTCCGGGCCAGCGCCGCCGATCCAGCGGTGTCGTTCAACGACAACAGCGAGGTCTCCGCGGTCGATCCGCGATCACCCAAGATGGTGGGCAAGCTGGTGCTGCCCCTGGGCGGCCTGGGCAGCACGGCGGGAACCCTGGGCAACGAAGGTCCCTTCGTGCTTCCCCGCGGCTATCACGTGCTGGGCATCGCCGTGTACGAGAACTACAACATCCTGCACTGCGACGCCGGGTTCTTCGGGGATGCCCGCCGGCAGGTCTTCGAAGGCGTGCAACACACCACCAAGTACGACTTCGCCAACATCAAGATGGGGGTCTCCGACGGCCTGGCGAAACGAACGGAGATGGCCCTCAAGTACCTGGACAAGACGTACCCGACCGAGGACTGGGGTTACTTCCTGAACAAGGACGGCACGGTCCGCTGGTCGGATGTCATCTTCACCGGGATCTCGCACGGTGCCAGCAACGCGCCCCGGTTCGCCATGCTGGTGCGCGCCTGGCGCTCGGTCGCCTTTGCCGGACCGCGCGACAACAGCAGCGGCTCGGGGCCGGGGACGGACGCCTATTGCCCCAGCCTTGTCTCGGCCACCTGGTTCACCGAGAAGCCGGCCACGCCCATCGATCGTTTTTACACCCTGACAGGAGCGGCCGACGCCCAGCATCCGCAGCACTTGTTCGCCATGGAAAAGCTTGGGTACGTCGGGCAGCCGGTGAACATGTCGGTCGGTCCGCCTTACAACAACTCTCACCGCATCACCGGCCCGGGCGGACACGAATCGCCGTGCAACGAGACCACCTACAAGGCTCTTTGCAACTATCTGTTCGGCGTTGATCCCGTGAACGCCAACGGCATTCCGTAAGGATCGGACACTGCCACCACTGCCAGCGCCACTGCAACGCCCGGTGCTGGCCATTCACGGCGGCGCCGGGGCGATGGACCCGGCAAAGCTGGATCAGCCGCTGGTGCTGGCCGCGCTGCGGGCGGCCCTGGACGCCGGGTGGCGTGTGCTGGGCGCGGGCGGGGCGGCGCTGGACGCCGTCGAGCAGGCGGTCCGCAGCCTGGAAGACGCGGGCACCTTCAATGCCGGCAAGGGCAGCGCGCCGGGACGCGATGGCGTGGTCTCGCTGGACGCCGCCATCATGGACGGGCGCACGCGCGCGGCGGGCGCCGTGGGGGCCGTCGTCGGTTTTGCGCACCCGGTTTCGCTGGCGCGGTTGATCGGCGAGACGACCGCCGCGGTCTTGCTGGTGGGCCACGGCGCCGAGGCGTTCGCCGACGGGGCCGGTATTGCGCGCGTGCCGGCCGACTATTTTGTTCCGGCGCCCACCGCCTTGCCGTCCCGGCCAGCCGACACGGTGGGGGCGGTTGCCATGGACGCCAGCGGCGCGCTGGCGGCGGCCACGTCGACGGGCGGTCTGGCCGGCAAGCTGCCCGGGCGAGTCGGCGATTCGCCGGTGATCGGGGCTGGAACGTATGCCGATCATCGTTGCGCCGTCTCCGCGACAGGCACCGGCGAATTCTTCATCCGTTCGGTCTTCGCTTTTCGTGTCGCCTGCCTGGTCGAACAGGGAATCGCCCTGGCCGACGCTGCGGCGCAAGGCCTGGCCGACGTGCAGCGCCTGGGCGGGCGTGGCGGGTGCATCGCGCTCGGCGCCGACGGCGCGCTGGCCATGCCGTTCACCAGCGCCGGGATGTTCCGTGGATTCATCGACAGCACCGGCCACAGCGAGGTGGCCATCTTTTGATTTGCTCTGATCGTCGTTAGGCTAGCGGTCATGACACCTTCGTCGAACGCTTCGGACGTCCGTTCGCCCTTGGCCGTGGTGGTGGGCGCCAGCCGGGGGATCGGCCTCGAGCTGTGCCGCCAGCTGAAACAGCGCGGTCGCG
>DATLVT010000095.1:0-7161 GCA_035577105.1 Polyangia bacterium | reverse complement strand
ATGCTATCCGGAGTCATGCATTTTTCCGGGCCGGTTCCGCGCGCCGCGATGGCTGGTTTTGCGGTACTCGCCGCGGTCGTGGCCGGCCCCACCCGCCCGCTGGGCGCCGCGCCGCTGGCGGCCGTAGCCGTGGAGGGCGGCGGGCTGGAGCTGCGGACAGGAACAGCGCCGCCGCTGCGGGTTGTGCCCGAGACGCCGTCGCTGCGCCGGGGCATCCCCCTGGTGCGTGAGCAGGCGATCGAGGGACACTCGCTGGCCGAGCTGCGCATCCCCGTGCGCGGCAGCGCCCGCGTCGAGACCTGGATCGTTGACCTGGGCAGCAAACCGCCGCGCGTGCTGTGGAACGGTTTTACCGGGCCGCGCGACAGCGACGAAGAGGTGGCCGTCCACGTCGAGCTGACCGCCGACGGAATCGTGGAATATCAGACCGCCGCCCAGGTCAGCCGCTGCGATGGCCAGCCGGCCCGTTTGTTTCCCCGCGTCTGGGATTTTGCCAGCGGGCGATTTCGTCCGGTCCTGTCTCCCCTGCCCGCCCCGGCCTCGCAGAGCATCGTCGCCAGGCGGGGCGATCCGCGCGCGCCGGTGGGCCGCTCGGTCAGCGGGTTTCAGTGGGTGGCCGCCTCGACGACGGCGGCCGAGGGACGCGACGCCCGGGGATTGACGGCGCCGTCGGCGTTGAACGACGGCAATGCCGCCACGGCGTGGGCCGAAGGGCTGGGCGGCGACGGTCGTGGCGAATTTCTCACCGCGCGCGGGCCCGCCGGCGCCGCCGGCATCCAGGGAGTTCGCATCGTGCCGGGTGACGCGTCCAGCGCCGCCGCCTTCCGCGCCCGCAACCGCCTGCGCCGGTTTCAGCTGATCATGGGCGCGCAGGCCGACCAGCGGTTCGACGTGGAGATCCCCGAGGATCCGCAGTCGGCGCCACGGTCGGAGAGCGAGCCGTGGCGCCGCGCCTACTGGGTCGCCTTGCCAAGGCCGGTGGCCTCGTCGTGCGTGACGGTGGTGATCGCCGACGTGTATCACGGCAGCGAGGCGGCGCCTCCCCGGACGTTCGGCACCACGGCCATCGCCGAGATGGAGATCTTCACCGACCTGGATCAGCCGGGAGGAACCGCGCACCTGGTGGGCGAGATCGCCCAGATGGCCGATGGCCCCGCCGCTGACTGCGCGGCGCGCGTTCCCTTGCTGGTCAGCCTGGGGGAGCCGGCCATCGCCCCCGTGGTGCAGGCGCTGCCGACGGCAAAGGGTCCGGCCCGGAGCTGTTTGATCGAGGCGCTGACGCGGTTGTCGCCCGCGCCCAAGGCAGAGCCGGTGGTCGGGGCTCTGCTGTCGGCGCTGTCCGGGGCGACGGAGCGCGAGGAGGCGTCGCTGCGCACGGCGCTGCTGCGCGCCGAGCCGCCCCCGGTGGCGGCGCTGGAGAAACGACTGAGCAGCGAGAGCGAGCCGGTCGCGGATCGGGCGCGGACGGCGCGCCTGCTGGGCGCGTTTGATTCGCCGGCCGCGACGGGCGCCTTGCTGGCGGCGGCGGGTCGCGGTCCGGACGACGTGCGGGCGGCCGTGGTCGCGGCGCTGGCCGGTTCACCGGCGCTGACCGCGGAGACCTTCTGGGCGGCGCTGAGCCTGGAAAAGCGCGACGTCGCGCCAGGCGTCACCATCGATCTGCTGCGCGTGCTGCCGTCGTTTCTCCGTCGCCATCCCGAGGCGGGGGCGCGCGCCCTGCCCATGCTGCGCGGCGCGCTGGCGGCGGATCGCCCCTTCGAGGTGCGGGGGCGCGCCATCCTGGCCATCGGCAGCTTGCGCACGGACGACAGCGTGGCGGCGCTGGCTCAGGTGCGCGGCACATCGGACGAGCCGGCGTTGCGATTGCTGGCCGCGCGCGAGCTGGCCGCTGACCCCAGCGTGGCCGCCACGACGGGCTTGCGGCAGGCGCTGTCCGACGGCGATCCCAGCGTTCGCGAGACGGCGGCGCAGGGGCTGGGCGAACGCAAGGATCGCGCGGCGGGCGAGCAGCTCATCGCCGGCGCCAAGCAGGAGCGCTGGCCCGAGGTGCGCCGGGCCGAGCTGGCCGCGCTGGGGCGGCTCTGCTTTCCAGCCGGCAACGATCTGATGATCCGGGCCGTGGCGCGCGACTTCTCCGAGGTCCGCCGGGCGTCGCTGGTGGGACTGGCCGCCTGTCGGGATGCGCGCGCCAGGACGGTCTTGCTGCGCACGCTGGTCCGTCGCGACGAGGCGGCGGCGGTCCGCGCGCTGGCGGCGACGTTGCTGGCCGACCTGGGCGACAAGACGGCGTCGCCCGCGCTGGCGATAGCCCTTCGTCAACTGGTCTCCGAGGCGGAGGCGGATCTGGCGCTGGAGGTCGCGGCGGCGGCCACGCTGCGCGCCCTGGCCCGTCTGGGCGGCGCGGAGGCGGTCAGCGCCGCTGCCGGGCTGGCCACCGATCCCCACCATCCCTATCAGGCGACAGCGATCGAGGCGCTGGGAACCCTGTGCGACCCGCGGGTCGGGGCGGCGACGTTGCGCAAGTTAGCGACGGCGACGGCGACGGCCGGTCCCGAGGTGCGGCTGTCGGACGCGGCCCAGGCCGCGGAGAAAGCCTGCGCGACGGGCGCGCCACGAGCGCCTTGAGCCGGAAGCCCGGCGTCGCCCGCCAGGCTCACAGCTCGATGTGGGTCCCGATCTCGACGACGCGGTTGGGGGGGATGTTGAAGAAGTCGGTGGCCGAGCGGGCGTTGCGGGACAGCAGGCGGAATAGACGCTTGCGCCACTGGGCCATTCCGGCGCCGCCCGGCACCGGGAGCAACGTCTCGCGTCCCAGGTAATAGCTGGTGTCGGCCGGGTTGAGGCGCAGGCCGGCCGGGCGGCAGCGGCGCAGCGCCTCGAGGACGTTCGGGCTTTGCATGAACCCGTAGTGGGCGGTGACGGCCCAGAAGCCGTGGCCGAAGGATTTGTAACGCACCGATTGCTTGGCCGGCACCTCGGGCACGTCGTCGGTGACCACCGACAGGATCACCACCTGATCGTGCAGGACCTTGTTGTGCTTGAAGTGATGGAGGAGGACGTTCGGCGTTCCCCGCCGCGTCGACGTCAAGAAGACCGCGGTGCCCGCCACCCGATGCGGCTTGGACATCTCGATGTCGGCCATGAACGCTTCCCAGGGCAGCGCATCGGCGGCCACCCGCTCGGCCAGCAGGGCGCGGCCGCGCTTCCAGGTGATCATCACCGTGAAGACGCCGGCCGCCACCAGGATGGGCACCCAGCCGCCGTGGGCGATCTTGGCAAAGCTGGCGGCGAAGAACGCCAGGTCGAAGATCAGGAACATGACCAGCAGGCTGCCGGCCCGGGCCCGGCTCCAGTTCCAGCGGCGGCGCGCCACGTAATAGAACAGCACCGACGTGATGGACATGGTCCCGGTCACCGCGATGCCGTAAGCGGCCGCCAGGTTGCCCGACTGCTTGAATCCCAGCACCAGCGCCACGCACATCAACATGAGGGCGGTGTTGACCTCGGGGATGTAGATCTGCCCTTCGGTCTTGCCGGAGGTGTGCACGATGGTCACGCGCGGCATATAACCCAGCTGAACCGCCTGACGGGTGATGGAGAAGGCGCCGGAGATCAGCGCCTGCGACGCCACCACGGCGGCGATGGTGGCCAGCACCACCATCGGATAAAGCCAGACGCCCGAGAACAGACCATAGAAAGGATTGCCCGACAGATCAGGCCGTTCCAGCAGCAGCGCGCCCTGACCAAAGTAGTTCAGCAGCAGGGCCGGGAAAACCGCCGAGTACCAGGCGATGCGGATGGCCCGCGTTCCGAAGTGCCCCATGTCGGCGTACAGCGCCTCGCCGCCGGTCACGCAGAGGACGACCGAACCGAGAAGCAGAAAACCGTGCGTGCCGTGGGCCAGGAAGAAGCCGACCGCAAAGCGCGGATCGATGGCGCGCAGGATCTCGGGATGGCGCAGCAGCGGCGGGACGCCGGCGATGGCGATGGCCACGAACCAGCACAGCGTCACCGGCCCGAAGATGGCGCCGATGCCGCCCGTGCCCCGGCGCTGCACGGCGAACAGTCCGATCAGGATCAGGCAGGTGATGGGGACGACGAAGGGCGAGAACGTCGTGGTCGCCACCTCCAGGCCTTCGATGGCCGACAGCACGGAGATCGCCGGCGTGATGATCCCGTCGCCGTAAAGGAGCGCCGCGCCGAACAGGCCCAGCATGACCAGCACCATCGTTCGTTTGCGGCTGCCCTGGGCATCCTTGGGGGCCACCAGCGACATCAGGGCCAGCACGCCGCCCTCGCCGTTGTTGTCGGCGCGCATGACGAACGTCAGGTACTTGACCGACACGACCAGGGTGATCGACCAGAAGACCAGCGACAGGATCCCCAGGATGTTGGCCGGCGCCGGCGCCACGCCGTGAGGCAAGGCCACGCACTCCTTGATGGCGTAAAGGGGCGACGTGCCGATGTCGCCATAGACGACGCCCAGCGCCCCCAGGGCCAGCTTCATGAGATCGCCCTTGCCGGTCACCACCGGGTGCTGACCGCTCATGGTGGCGGGAACGACGGATCCGTCGGATTCAGTTATTTCGGACGCTGCGTTCATCGTGAAGGGATCGCCTGGTACGGCTGCGATCTCTTCGGGGGTGATGATGCGCCCATTGATGTTTCGCGTGGGTTTCGGCAGCATGGCCGCACCGTAAAAACTCCGCGCTCGCCGGAAGCGCCGCGGCAGCTGGTCCAGCGCCCGGGCGCTAGGATGCCGGCAGCGTCGACAGGGCCTGCTTGAGCTCGGCGTTCTTCGGATCGATCTCCAGGCCGCGTTCGAACATGTTACGCGCCTTGGAGATCTCCTTGGCCTGGGCGTGTAGGCGGCCCAGCACCAGGTAGACCTCGGCCTTCGAGACGCCGCTGCTGGCCTCGTCGAAGTTTTGCAGCAGCAGCGCACGGTAGAACTTTCGCGCGCCTTCCAGATCGTTGCGTTGCAGGGCGATGCGTCCCAGGGCCATCAGTGTCGCCGGCTGGCCGGGGTCCAGCTTGTACGCAGCGCCAAAGCTGTCGGCGGCGGCGGCGACGTCGCCCTTGGCTTCGGCGATGGCACCCAGTCGCTGGTGGTAACGGGCCACGTCCTTGCCGCGGCGGGCCTTCGTCAGCTGGTCGATCAGCTGGCGCATCAGCGTGGCCGCTTCGTCGGCGCGGCCGGCGGCCACCAGGGCGTCGGCGAGATCTTCGCGCGGTCCGATCTCGTCGGGCGCCAGCGAGGTCAGCAGCTCCAGATACGTCACCGCCTGCGCCGGGTGGCGGATGGGGCCTTTGTAAAGGGCGGCGATCTCGGCCAGGAGCTTCTTGCGCTCGGCATCGTCCTCCGACACCTCCAGCTGCAGTTGCAGCAGCTGCACCAGGCGATCGGGCTCCTTGGCGTCGCGGGCCACCTTCTCCAGGGCAGCCAGCGTCGGGCGGTGGGTCTGATCGTTGTCCAGCGCGCGCAGCAGCAGCGCCTCGACGTCGGCGGCGGGTGCCTCCTTGGCGCGCAGGATCTGAGCGTTGCGGTAATGAATCTCGGCGGCGTCACGTCCCGACGTGGCGGCGGCGGCGGCCCGCTCCAGGGCCTCCCCGGCCTCGTCCCAGCGCTCGGCGCCTTCGTGCAGGCGGGCCAGCGACAGCAGCGCCGGCACGTTGGTGGGCGCCACCTCGAGCACCTTCTCCAGCGCCTCGGCGGCGCTGTCCGGTGAATCCAGGTGCTGCTCCCAGACGTCGGCGATGGCCACGCGCAGCGCCAGCGCGGCCGGGGCGCGCCCCGCCGCCGCCTCGACGTCGGCGTGTTTGGTCAGCACGTCGACCAGGTCGTACCAGCGCTCGGCCGCGCGCAGGATCCGCTCCAGCTCGCGGTGGGCCAGCGTGTTCGCCGGATCTTCGCCCAGGATCTGATGCAGGTATCCGACCGCCTGGTCGGTGTCCGACAGCTTTTCTTCGGCGTTGCGGGCCAGCTTTTGCAGAACCGCCAGCTGGTCGGCCCCGCTCGACACGCCCAGCCGCCGCGTCAGCACCTCCTGCAGCGCCGTCCAGTCTTCACGCTTGGCCTCGATCTGTTCCAGCGCCGAAAGGACGTCGGCGTTCTCGGGGGCGCCTTCGATCGCCTCGCGATAGGCCTCGGCCGCGCCGTCGAGATCGTTGAGCGGGCCCAGCTTGATCTGGCCGATGCGCGCGTACAGCAAGGCGCGCTCGCTGGGGTCTTCGCTGAAGCGAGCCCGTTCGGTCAGCACGTCGCACAGCGCCGGCAGATCCTGGTTGCGCTCGTAAAGCCGGGCCAGCTCGCCCAGCACCTCGGCGTCGCCCTCCTCCGCCGTGCGCAGCGCCTGCAGGGCGCCGATGGCCGCCGCCGGCGTGCCGACCTTCTCGTGCAGGCGGGCCGCCTCCATCAACATGCGCCGCCGCGCCGAAGGATCCAGCTCGATCCCGGCCCGTCGCTCCAGAATGCCGGCCAGGCGCACGCTGTCGCCGCTGGCGCGATGGAAGGTCTCCAGCGCCGTCAGCGCGTCAACGTTCTCCGGATCGCTCTCCAGCACGCGCGTGTACAGGCGCTCGGCCGCGCCGCGATCGGCGGGGGTCATCTCGTACAGGCGGGCGGCGCGCAAGGCCAGCTCGCGCGCGGCCTCCGGCTCGGCGCTGGGCAGGACCGCTTCGATCAGCTCGGCCGCGTCGCTGGGGATCTTGCCGGTGGTGGCGATGCGTTCGATGTCGTCCAGGGCGGCGCCCGGGAACGGCTCTTCTTTCAGCGCCCGCCCCAGGGCCTCGATGGCCCGCTCCGGGCTGCCCAGCTGGGTGTCGCAGACCTCGGCGATGCGGCGCAGCCAGTGCGCGCGCTCGGTCCGGTCGTCGTGCAGCGACAGGCGGTAGTCGTACAGGGCCACCAGCTCTTCATAGTCGCCGCGCGACTCCGCCATCGGCTCCAGAATCTCCAGCGCGCCCTCGCGGGTGTCGCTGCGCGAGAGCAGCTCGGCCAGCGCGTCGCGCGCCCCGCGGTGCCCCGGGTTGCGCTCCAGGGCGTCGCGGAAGGCGGCCAGCGCCCCTTCGGCGTCGTCGGTGGCGCGCAGGCGAATCTCGCCCAGCGAGGCTAGAAAATCGGCCTGCGCGACGGGATCCGGCGACAGCTCGGCCTCGCGG
>DATLVT010000094.1:0-5944 GCA_035577105.1 Polyangia bacterium | reverse complement strand
GGACGCGAGCGGGCGCTGTTGCTGGCGCGCGCGGCGGCGTGCCGGGAAACGCCGCCTTAGGTTGAAGGCCGCACCGGCGAGGTTGTAGAGATGGTGGGGGGCGGCGGTACGTGAGGTGGGGCTCCATTCGCTTCGTCGCGGGGGCGGAAGCGGTGGGGTTCCCTGCCGTGCTCAAACACCGGACGGCGCGCGCGCCTTATGATTTTTCTTGGAGCGAGGACGTACTGCGCGCCTGCGAACTGCGCGCGGCAGGGAACCCCACCGCTCCCGCCCTTCCTGGGGACTACGTTCACTGCGCAAGGGTTTCGCCCGAAAAAAAAAGAGACCACAAGTGATGTACCGACTGCTCCTCGACTCTCTTCAGCTAATCGACGAGCAGTCGGTACACCACTTGTGTCCATCCATTCTTCCCCGGCCGCAGGCTCGGGGTCCGGCATGACGGACGGTCCAGGGGCACCGTGAACGTAGTCATCAAGGCGGCGGCAGGTGTGGGGTTCCCTGCCGCGCGCAGTTCGCAGGCGCGCAGTACGTCCTCGCTCCAAGCACACCCATAAGGCGCGCGCGCCGTCCGGTGTTTGAGCACGGCAGGGAACCCCACACCTGCCGCCCCTCGACGGAGCGAATGGGGCCCCGCCTCACGTACAGCCGCCCTCCACCACCTCTACAACCTCGCCGGTGCGGCGCCGCCGCCGCCGCTCCTCTCAGCGAAAGTCTTTCACCACGGCCGCCACCTTGCGCCCCACCGCCCGCGGCAACGCCCCCACCACGACCACGTTGAGGCGTTCCCGGCTGATCACCCGACGGGCCACGCGACGGATGTGCTCGGCGCGGACGCGCTCCACCTCGCGGGCCCGCTGCTCCTGCGAGCGTGGCCGATAAAACAGTTCGGTTCCCCCGAACCAGCCGCACAGGCTGTCCAGATCGTCGTAGCAGGCTTCCATGTCGCTGACGAATCGGCGCTTCGCCTTGTCCAGTTCCTGCGGCGCCACCAGCTCCGTGCGGAAGCGAGCCAGGATGCCCAGCGCTTCGCTGATCAGCTCGGGCAGCTTGGCGTGGGCGCAGGCCGCGTCGATCTCCAGCAGCGCGGCGTCGTGAAAAGAATAAAGCCCCCCCGACACCGAGTAGGCCAGCCCCTTCTGGTCACAGATCTGATAGTGCAGCCGCGTCGACATCCCGTCGTCGAGGACGCGCATCATCGCGCGCAACGCCTGGTAGTCGGGATCCCGTTCGGGCAGGGCGTGAAACAGGATGTGCACCTGCGTCTGCGCCGACTCGTTGTGCACAGAGCGAAAGCGCGGCCCGCGCAGCAGCGTCTTCGGCGCGATGGGACGGTGGCGCCGCCCGCGCGGCAAGGCGGCGAAGGCATCGCCCACCATGGACTCGACGGCGCGCGGACGCACCGGCCCCGCCACGCACAGGACCATGTTCGACGCCCCGTAGAACTGTTGAAAGTGCGTGCGGACGTCCTCGACCTTGAACCGACGCACGTTGCGCAGCGGACCGGTGATGGTGAACCCCAGCGGGTGTCCGTTCCAGGCGGTGGCGCGCGACAGATCGTCCAGGTTCACGTTGCGCCCGTCCTCGTCGAGATCCTCCAGGATCTCCTCCAGGATGATCTGACGTTCCAGATCGATGTCGCGAAACGCCGGCGCCGTGAAGAGATCGCCCAGGATCGCCAGTCCGCGCGGCAGGTGCCGGGGGTGCAGCGGCACCTGATACAGCGAGTAGTCGCGTCCAGTCTCCGCGTACAGCGTGCCTCCCAGATCTTCGATGGCCTGATTCAACGCGAACGAGTTGGGAAACTGCGCCGAGCCGCGAAACAGCATGTGCTCGACAAAATGCGACAGCCCGTTCGTCCGTGGCGTCTCATAGCGAGAGCCGGCCCGGACGTACAGCGACGCGACGGCGGTGTGCAGGTGGGGGGTTTCGATGGTGACCACCCGCAACCCGTTCGACAGCATCGATCGGCTGACCCGGTAGGGCGCCTTCATCAGCGTTTGTGCAAGCAATGTCAATGAGTTCCAGGCTGCGCCGAGGGCTGCATCAGATTACACACCGTCGCGGTTCTAGCATGAACACGCAAGATCATTACCTCGACGGTATCCAACCACGACGGACGTCGCTATCTTTGCAACTGGTGGGCAACTGGATTTTGGTAGTTGAAGACGATGCCGACACACGAGAGGTGTTGGTCGATGCGTTGCACGAATCTGGCTTCGCGGCGCTGGGGACCTCCAGCGTCGTGGAGGCGTTCAACGCGATTATCGAAAAATCTCCCGCTCTCGTGCTCAGTGACATCAATCTGGGCGACAGCAATGCGGGCGAGCTGCTGGACATGGCGATGAAGATTCTGGGTCCGGCGGCGCCGCCATTCGTGTTTGTCACGGGCATGCCTGCCTGGCACCTGACGGGCGCGGCGACTTCGGTGCCGGTGCTGAAGAAGCCAGTCAAGGTGGACGCCCTTCTGGATATCGTCGCCCGATACTGCCTGCGCACCCCGAACGCCCCGCTGCCCTCCTAATTACCCATAAAAACCGCATAAGTATCGTGCGGTTACGGCGGCCAAAAAGTTACACACAATTATCCGATACGAAAGCAAACGGAAACACGACCTGGCGCATAGTCAGAGCGTTCGCAAGGTCGGTAAGGGCGTCGAGGGCGGTTCACAGGTGGTGGGTCGGGTTGGGTGGAGGGAACGGGACGGCAGGGACGGGGGCAGGAAGGACGGTCAGGGACGGCGGCGGGAGCGAACGCAGCAGACGGCGGTGTGAGGGGTTTGAACCTCAGCCTCTCACACCGCGAACGCTGTTTCTTTGCGTAAAAACGGACCGCCGACGGCGGCACGCAGCGTCGGAGACGCCGTGCAAAAGTCCGATACCGGGGTAATGTGATCCCTGGCATCGTGAGCGACGCGCCTGACGACAACAGCGGCCGGGTTGGCCTGATCGGCAAGACGCTGGGCCGTTACCGCATCACCGCCGAACTGGGCCGCGGCGGGATGGCCACCGTCTACCGCGCCTTCGATCCGCAGCTGGGTCGCGACGTGGCGGTGAAGGTCATGCACCTGACATTCACCGGGCGCGGCGACATCGAACGGCGCTTTCGGCGAGAGGCCCAGGCGGTGGCCGCCATCAAGCACGAGAGCATCGTCGACATCTTCGACTTTGCTCCTGGCGGCGACGGCGAGCCGGGATACATCGTCACGGAGCTCATCCAGGGCCCGACCCTGCGCGAGCTGATGAATGACTGTGGCGGGCGAATCTTGCCCGAGGTGGCGTTGCTGATCGGTGTGCGCGTGGCGGGGGCCCTGGCAGCCGCGCACAGCCACGGGATCATCCACCGAGACGTCAAACCCGACAACGTCATGATCGACTGCCGGCCCGGCGCCCCTGTGCGGGTGTTGCTGACCGACTTTGGCGTGGCCCGCATCGTCGAGGACGACACCATGACGGCGACCGGTTCCATCCTGGGCTCGCCGGCGTACATGTCGCCCGAGCAGGCGCGCGGGCATGACGTGGCCCTGTCCAGCGACGTCTTCTCGTTCGGGGCGCTGCTGTATCACGTGGTCACGGGGCGGCCGCCTTTTCCGGGAAAGGATCCGCTGGCGGTGATCGCCGGAATCCTGGGCGGCGAGATCCCGCGCCCCAGCCAGATCCAGCCCCACGTCGGACCGGCGCTGGAAGCGATCATCTTGCGCTGTCTGAAGCGCGCGCCGGCCGAGCGCTATGCCGACGCCAGCCTGGTGCACGCGGCGCTGCGCGCGCTGATGCAGGAGGCCGGCGTTGGCGTCGACCCGGATGGCGGCGGCGACGGACTGCGGGCGTTCTTCGATGACCGCGATCGGTTCTTGCGTGCGGTGAAGGCGCGCGTCGCCGCGCAGGCGCTGGAAAATGCGCGGCAATGCGTGCGGCGCGGAGAGCTGGCCCGGGCGCTGGGCGAGGTGAATCGCGTGTTCGCCTATGAGGCGGGGCACCGCGGCGCCGAGGCCTTGCTCGCGCGCATCAACTCGCGGCGACGGTGGGGCTCGGTGGGGCGATACATGGCGGTGGCCGTCCTGCTGGCGGGAGGCGGCGCCGCGGCGGCCAAGGTGATCGCGTCGCGGCGGACGGCACCGGCGCAGGCGCCGGCGCCGATGGTGGCGGCACCCGTTGCAGCATCGACGGTCGCCCGCGCCGAGCCAGCCCCTGGGATCGACGTCGTGCCGCCCGCCGCGGCCGCGGTGACGGCGACGGCGACGGCGACGGCGATTGAAGGATCGCCGGTGAAGAAGACCGGCCCCAACCGCAGGACCGAGCGCCGGGCACCGCTGGCCCGGGGCAATCGCCCGGCCGCGATGAATGAGCTCCCCGGCGCAGCTTCGCCGGCGTCGCCAATCTCGGCAGGCGCCGCTCCGTCGTCGGGAATCGAGCCGTCACCGGCGGCCGAGAGCAAGACCGTTGATCCGCCGCCCAGAGCGACGAACAACGAAGCGCCCGGTCCGCCGACAACGCCCTCCCCTGGCGCGGCGACGGCGGCGTCATCCCCGGCGTCGCCGTCCAGCCTGGCCACGGCCAGCCTGGTTCTGCGCGCATCGCAAGGGTTCTGTTCCCCGTCGGTCGATGAACAGCCGGCCAAGGTACGGCCGGTGTACGAACAGCTGGCCGCCGGGCCCCACAAGATTTTTTGTACGCTGCCCGGCGGCGCCAAGCATCTGGCCGGCACGTACCAGCTGTTGCCGGGCACGCGCCCGAACCTGGTGGTCATTCCCGGCCCCGACGGCGTCCCGATCTTGGCCCGCCCGCAATAGGCGGCAAAATGTTGGCGTCGCTATTGCCGAAACGGCAGGCGCGGGCGATGGTTGGTCGGTCGTGATGTTCGCAGTGCTGCTGTCACTGATTGTCGCCGCCCCCGTTCCCACGCCTGGTATCGAAGCGCCGCCCGATGCCACCGTGGCCCTGGAGAAAGCGCGCGCCGCCTACGAGTACGGCGACATGGAGATGGTGGTCGACGCCGCGCGCGCCGTCGCCGAGGGGCGCGTCCGGCCCACCCCCGCTCAGCGCGTCCAGGCCCTGCGCTACCTGGGCATCGGGCTTTTCTTGACGGGGCGGTTTGAAGGCGCCGAGACCGCCTTCTTCGATCTGCTGCGCATCAAACCCGGCATCCGATTGGATCCGACCACCACCCGGCCCGACGTGGTCGCCTTCTTCGAAAACGTGCGCGCCCGCCACGCCGACGAGATCCGCCAGGCCGCCAGCACCCAGCCCGGCAAACGTTTCATCTGGAACTTCCTGCCGCCGGTCGGCCAGTTCCAGAACGGCCACGCCGCCCGCGGCTGGACCATCGGCGCCATCGAGGTGCTGTCGCTGGGCGCCACCATCGCCACCTATGCCCAGCTGCGCGCCTGGGAAAACCCGAACGACCACACCTTCGGCGAGCACACCAGCGACGCCCGCACCTTCAAGACCCTGAACTACGCCTCCGCCGGAATCTTCGGCGCCGCGCTGGTGGTCGGCATCGTCGACGGCATCGCCAACTTCCGCGGTGACCGCGGCGACGGCGAGACCCTGGCCTTCATCACCCCCGGCGGCGTCGGCTTTCGGTTCTAGCCCCCGCCAGATCGGCTAGACTGCGCCCGCCCTCAGGCGGGTAGCTCAGTGGTAGAGCGGGGTCTTTACACGGCCCGGGTCGCAGGTTCAATCCCTGTCCCGCCTACTGATCTTTTCGCATACCTCGGTGGACGAACCGTGGGGACCATTACCTTGTGACGCCGTTCCCGGGCCGCTGCCGCCTGCGGCGCCGCCGCCCGGGGTGTCGGCCAGAAGCTGGCACAAGTCGAAGCCGCCAGTGATCTTGTAGGCGCGCCCCTCGGGCGTCATCAGCAACGGGGGCATGTACCGCACCAGGAGTTCCCGGGCTTTCGCCTGATCGGCTTCCAGCGAGGCCAGCAGGTTGCGGAGGTAGCCCT
>DATLVT010000093.1:0-4356 GCA_035577105.1 Polyangia bacterium | reverse complement strand
AGCTCTTGCTCCTGCGTGGGGCCCACCGGAACCACCATGCGCCCCCCGTCGGCCAGCTGATCGACCAGCAAGGGAGGAACGCGCGGGGCACCGGCCGACACGATGATCACGTCGAACGGGGCGTGCTGGGGCCAGCCGCCGCTGCCGTCAAAGCACTTCACCTCGACATTGCCGTAATCCAGCTCAGCCAGCGTGGCGGCAGCGCGGGCGGCCAGCTGCGGAACGATCTCGATGGCAAACACCTCGGCGCACAGCTCGGCCAGCACGGCCGCCTGATAGCCGCAGCCAGCCCCGACCTCCAGCGCGCGCTGGCCGGCCTTTGGTTCCGCCAGCTCGGTCACGCGGGCCACCATGTACGGCTGCGAGATGGTCTGGCCAAAACCGATGGCCAGCGGGCGATCCTCGTAGGCCTCGCCCGCCAGCGCCGGCGAGACGAAGCGGTGACGCGGCACGATCGACAGCGCCCCCAGGACACGCGGATCTTTGATGCCGCGACGGACCAGCTGTTCGATCACCATCGTCCGACGAGCAGCCACCACCCGCGGGTCGTCCATCGTCGCCCTCCCCAACCGATCGCCGTTCATTCCGCGCCTAGACCTTAGCGCGCTGGACTGCGTCGTGCACGAAGTTACCCACTTTCCAGCCCACCAGTTCGCCCAGCAATTTCGTGTGTGTCAAGTCCAGCGCCAGCGGCGTCACCGAGGCCAGGCCCGCCCGCACGGCGCTGCAGTCCGACCCGGGAAGATCGGTGGCATTTTCCTCGGGCCCGCCGATCCAGTAATAGGAACGCCCGCGAAGGTCTTGCCGGACGTCTACCTGGTCCCGGTAAACCCGGCGGCCCAGAAAAGTCACCTGGTAACCCCGCACCGGCCCCGGCGGCACATTGACGCTGAGCAAGGACGCGTCCGGGATGGCCCCCGGTCCTCGCGCCACCGTCTCGACCGCCAGCGCTTTCAAGAACGCCGCCGCGTGCGAAAAATCCTGCGGTCTCTTCCGTTCCAGCGAGACCGCGATCGACGGCACGCCCCGCAGGGCCCCCTCCACCGCCCCCGCCACGGTCCCCGAGTAAAAGACGTCGGACCCCAGGTTGTACCCGTTGTTGATCCCCGACACGCACAGCGTCGGCCGTCTCGGCACCAGGTGCAACAGCGCCAGATAGACACAATCCACCGGCGTCCCATCGATGGAGAAGACCCCCGGCTCAACCTCGTCCACGCGCAACGGCCGATCCAGGCTGATGGAATGCGACGCCGCACTCCGCTCGCGATCCGGCGCCGCCACCATCACCTCCCCCACCTCCCGCAACACTTCCGCCACCGCCCGGATCCCCGGCGCCCCCACACCATCATCGTTGGTAACCAAGATCAAAGGCCGCTCGCTCATATCCTCTCCGATCTACCTCCCGTCGATTCAAAGACGGGAGCGCGGGCTTTGCCCGCGCGGCAACCTCCCCAACCCAACGCGGGAGGGGCCCGTGGGGAGGGCCATCAAGGCCCTCCCCACGCTCCGCAGTCGGGGCGACTGGATTTGAACCAGCGACCCCCTGTCCCCCAGACAGGTGCGCTAACCAGGCTGCGCCACGCCCCGATGAAACTGCGTTTTAGTCGGCGACGATTCGTATCAGATCTTCCAGGCCTTGCTTGATCTTTCGTAACGTCTCGGGCGCCACCTCCGGTGGTGGCAACGGAGGCGGCGATTTTTCCTCGTGGCCAAGCTCGCGCAGCCGGCCGCGGGCCCCCTCGATGGTGAACCGCTCGTCATACAGCAAATGGCGAATCTTCAGCAACAGCTCGACGTCCTTGGGCCGATAGAGACGCTGCTGGGATCGGGTCTTCTGGGGACGCAACGACGCAAACTCCGTCTCCCAGTAACGCAGCACGTACGGCTTGACCGCGCACAGCCGCGCCGCCTCGCCGATCTTGAAGAACGGCTTGTCGGGAATCCCTGATACCGTGGCCGGCTTTGCGCTTCGGCGTGTCATCGTGCGGCCCGGGTCTCGCCTGTCAGCCGTTGAGCGCGTTCTTCAGGACCTGGCTGGGCTTGAAGGTCAGCACGCGCCGCGCGCTGATGGTGATCTCCTGGCCGGTCTGTGGATTCCGCCCGGCGCGCGCGTTCTTGTCGCGCACGACAAAATTTCCGAAACCAGAAATTTTGATCTTCTCGCCCTTCTCCAGAGTCTCCTTGATCGTGTCGAAAACGGTTTCTACGATCTCGGCGGCCTCTTTTTTCGAAAAACCGCCGACTTTCTCGTAAACGTTCTCCACAATGTCGGCCTTGGTCATAGAGCACCTATAAACGAAAATGCCTTTGACGTCAAAGAGTTACTATCGAACCTCGATTGCCTGGGCGGCCTGCAAACGCGCGATGACGCGGGCGTGCGCGGCGTCGACCTCGGCGTCGGTCAGTGTCCGGTCATCGGCGCGATAGGTCAGCGTCCACAGCATCCCCTTCTTGCCGGCGGGCGTGTACTTCGGATCGCGGAAGTCTTCCAGCACCGTCAGGTTCACCAGCAGTGGCTCCTGTGGCGACGCCAGCGCGTCCCGCTGCTGGTCGGCGCTGACGGCCGCGTCGATCCAGAACGAGATGTCGCGCGTCGTGGCGGGAAACCGCGGCAGCGCCACGCTGCGAATGGCCCGACGCTCGCCCGCGGCGGCGTCCAGCTCCAGTTCCAGATACAGGGCCCGAACCTCCAGCCCCAGCGCCTTGGCCAGACCAGGATGAATCTCCCCGACAGCGCCCAGCCGGCGGCCGGCGGCAGCCGCATCACCCGCACCGAGAACCTGCACCTCGGCCGATGTTCCCGGGTGAAAGAGCGGGCCGGCCGCGCCGCTGACGAAGCGAAAACCGGCGACGCCCAGCCCGGTGGCCAGCTCGACGAAGACACGTTTGGCGTCGAAGAAATCCAGCGCCTCGCCCGGTTTCAGCCAGCCGGCACGCCGCCCGATCATGATGGCGGCGGCGAACGACGGCTCGGCGGGTGGCTCCTTGGCGTCGGCGGCGCGCCTGACCACCGGCGCGACCTCGAACAGACCGAAGTCGGTCGTTCCCCGCGCCAGGTTTCGCTTGGCGGCGTCGACCAGTCCAGGCAACAGCGACGTCCGCATGACCTCGTAATCGGCGGAGATGGGGTTCTTCACCTGCACACCGGTTGACAGCACAGTTTCGCCGTCGCCGCGCCCCAGGGCCGCCAGCCACCAGCGCGGCACGAAGGCCCAGGTGATCACCTCGTGCAGGCCCTGCGCGGCCAGGCAGTCGCGCGCGCGATCGGTCAGCGCCTCCGGGCTGGGTGACGGGGCGTGCCCGGACGTCGGCAGGCGAGCGGGCACGCGATCGTAACCAACCAGCCGCATCACCTCTTCGATCAGATCCTCACCGATGCTGATGTCGGGGCGAAACGTCGGCACCGTGGCGGCCAGGACGCGAGCCTCACCGGTGTCCGGCGTCTGGGACGTTTGCGACGTTTGCGGCGTTTGCGCGGCTGGCCCGGCCTGAATCTCGGTCGGGATCTCGATGGCGGCCAGACGATCGGCGGCCTGCTCGGCGGGGATGTCAAAGCCGGCCAGCCGGCGCAGGCTGGCCATGGACACGCTGACCCGGCGAGGCAAGGCCGGCGCCGGATAGCGGTCGACGGCGTCGCCGGCCAGGCTGCCGCCCGCCAGGCGCGCCATCATCGCCGCCGCGCGCAGGCCGGCGTGCGCGATGCCGTTGGCGTCCACGCCCCGTTCAAATCGATGCGACGCCTCCGAATGCAGCCCCAGGCGCTTGGCCGTTCGCCGCACGCTGCGCGGATCGAAGGTGGCCGCCTCCAGCAGAACGTCAACGGTCTGCGCCGATACCTCGCTGGTGGCGCCACCCATGACCCCGGCCAGCGCCACGGCCCCGCGCCCGTCGGCGATGACCACGTCGTTCTCCTGCAGCGGTCGATCGACGCCGTCCAGGGTGGTCATGCGCTCGCCGCGGGCCGCCCGGCGGACGGCGATGCCGCCGCTGATCTTGCCCAGATCGAACGCGTGCAGCGGGTGGCCGGTCTCCAGCATCACGTAGTTGGTCACGTCGACAACGTTGGAGATGGCCCGCACCCCGCAGGCCGTCAGGCGAACGCGCATGGGCAACGGGCTGGGGGCGATGCGGAGGCCGGTGATCAGGCGCGCCAGGTAGCGCGGACAGGCGGACGGATCGCGAATCTCCACGTCGACGCCGCGCCCGGTGGGGATGGGGCCGACGGGGACCTGATCGGCGGGCGGCAGCGCCCAGCGCGTGCCGAAGAGCCCGGCCACCTCGCGAGCGATCCCGGCGTGCGACAAGGCATCGGGACGATTGGGCGTGACGTTCACCTCCAGCACCTCGTCCAGCACG
>DATLVT010000092.1:0-6305 GCA_035577105.1 Polyangia bacterium | reverse complement strand
GTGCAACAGACGGCGTCCGTCGATCCGGCCCAGCAGCCGACGCCGGAACCGGTCACCTTGCTGGCCGATGTGGCCATGCTGCAGGGGGGCGGTCTGTATCGGCACATCGGCGACCTTTTCGGCTTGCTCTGCCTGGCCGCGCTGATTGCCGGACTGGTGACCCGCGGTCGCCGGCCGGCGTCGCGACCATCGGGGCGGCGACCGGCATCGCGGCGGGTTGCGCGTTAATATCCACGCGAACGCAGGCCCGGACTGACGATGTCACCACGCAAGCCAGCCAAACCGGAAACGGAAACCGAGAGCGAAGCCGACGGGACCGACAAGGTTGACGGCATCGAGACCGATGCCGAGACCGAGAAGGTCGAAGGCGTCGAGGCCGACGCGCCGCTGGAGGCGGACGAGGTCATCATCGATGAACCGGTGCGGCCGGTGCTGGTCGACGAGGACGACAAGGTGATGTCGCGCGGGCTGGCCCCGCGGCGGGACGCGGTGGCCATGTTCCTGTCCGAGGCGCGCCGCTACCCGCGGCTGTCTCAGGACGAGGAGAGAACCCTGGGGCTGGCGGTCCGCCAGCACGGTGACATGAACGCCGCGCGCAAGCTGGTGGTGCACAACCTTCGGCTGGTGGTGGCCATCGCCTATCAGTACCGCCGTGCCTGGACGAACATTCTCGATCTGTTTCAAGAGGGCAGCGTCGGCCTGATGGAGGCGGTCAAGCGCTGGGAGCCGACCCTGGGCCCACGGTTCGGTTCGTACGCGGCGTACTGGATCCGCGCCTACGTCCTGAAGTTCCTGCTGACCAATTCGCGACTGATCCACGTCGGCAACACGCGCGCCGGGCGAAAGCTTTTCTTCCGGCTGGAGAAGGAACGGCAAAAGCTGCTGGCCGCCGGCATCGAGGTCACCCCCAAGCTGCTGGCCGCCAAGCTGGACGTGGACGAGAAGGAGCTGGACGAGGTTCGCCAGCACCTGGAATCGCGCGAGGTCTCGATCGAACCGCGCAGCGGCGCCGACGGCGAAGGAACCTATTCGCTCGCCGACCGGATCGCGGGCGACGTGGGGACCCCGGAAGACCAGGCCGCCCAGGCCGAGCTGTCCGGCGCGGTGAGAAAATTCGTGGCCCGTTTTGAAGACGAGCTGACCGACGAGCGCGAACGGGTCGTCTGGCGCGAACACCTGGCCGCCGAAGATCCCGTTCCCCTCGGCACCCTGGGCGCCCGCTACGGCGTCTCGAAACAGCGCATGGGCCAGATCGCCGACCGCCTCAAGAAGCGCTTCCGCGCCGAGATCGCCGGCCAGCTGGGCACGAACATCAAAGCCGACTGGCTGGGCGAGCAAGAATAGCGCTCGCGCGGACGCTCGCTGCGCGCGCAGAGCCCGCGCTCCCGATGAAAATACCAGCGCCTCAATCGGGAAGGCGAACGAAGCGCGGCTTTGCCGCGCACAGCGAGGGGGACCGGGGAGCGCGAGCGGCAGCGAGCCGTTCCCCGTGAGATCGTTGCCTGCTGGCCCCTCTCGCGGGCTCTCCCCGGCGCCACTCGCAAGGTGAGCCGCGCGGGCTGAGCCCGCGCTCCCGGCAATAAACTCGCTCGCTGCGCTCGCTCTGGCGCCCCCCAAATCTGAGCCTCTCCCGCTTGCGGGAGAGGCCGGCGCCACAGGCGCCGGGTGAGGGTCCGGGGCGTTCAAGCGCCGATCGTCATTGAACTTAACGCGCAACAACACGTCCAGGAAATGCATTGACGATTACAGTCGGTGGATGGCATGTTGCGCTCACCTCCGCCCCAACTGCCTAACCACTTGAGGTGCTTGAATGGCCACGTCGCTTACCTTGCGAGAGAAACGTGTATTCGTTGTCGTGGGCCTGCTTGCTGCTTCGGTGACCGTCAATTGTGGTGACGCTCCGTCGACGACGCTCTCTCCGACGGAGAAATTCTCCGTTGCGGCGCAACCTCTGGTCGGCACCAACACGCTGACGGCCAGCCGGGACACCACGTTGCTGGGCGGGGTTTTTCAAAACCTGAACTTCGGAACGTTGCCTTTCTTACTGGTCGAGAAGGCTTTGGTCGGCTTCGATCAAAACGCCCTGACGGCGATCTCCCCGTCGGGGATGACGGTGTCGGCCGCGCGCCTGGATGTAACGATTCTCGGAAATCCGGTTGGCTCGGGGCGGGCCCGCACCATTCAGCTCTTCCGCCTGACCCACGACTGGTCCGAGGAGCAGGCGACCTTTCGTTGCGCCGTCGATCGAAATGTCTGGAACCTGGCGGCGAACTGTCCGGCCGGGCAGGACTGGCTGATCGGAGCGCCCTCCAGCGGGAAGAGCAACCCCTGGGCTGCCACCCCCACCGCCACCGCGTTGCTGCGGGCACGTGCCGGCGGCGTCCTCAGCTTTGACGTGAGCGCTGACGTGCGGGCCTTCGCCGCCGGGACGGTGCCGAACTTTGGTTGGGTCATCAAGTCTGACGATCTGGACGGCGGCACCTTGATCCTCGGCTCGCGCGAGGCCAGCACGCCACCTCGCCTGGTGGTGACCACCGGCTGCGCATCCGGCTTCGCCGACTGCAACGGGCAGCCCGGCGACGGATGCGAGCAGCGCCTCAACACACCCACCAGCTGCGGTGGCTGTGGCATCTCTTGCGACGACAGCAACCCCTGCACGGCCGACGCCTGCAGCGCCGACGGCGTTTGCACGCACACCTCCGTCGAAGACGGCCTGGCCTGCGACGACGGCAACGCCTGCACGCGCGCCGACAGCTGCCGCGACGGCGCCTGCGTCGGTTCCCAGCCGGTGGCCTGCGCCGCGGCCGACCAATGTCACGGGGCCGGCAGCTGCGATCCAGCCACCGGCGCCTGCAGCAACCCGCCGGTGGCCGACGGCACCGCCTGCAACGACGGCGACGCTTGCACCCAGACCGATTCGTGTCTGACCGGGGTCTGCACCGGTTCCAATCCCGTCACCTGCGTGGCGGCCGATCAGTGTCACGTCGCCGGCGCCTGCGATCCTTCCAGCGGTGTCTGCACCAACCCGCCCGCCACCGACGGCGTGGCCTGCAATGACGGCAACGCCTGCACCCAGAGCGACCGCTGCCTGGCCGGCACCTGCAGCGCCGGCGAGCCCGTGGTCTGCCCGACGGCCGACGGCTGTCACCCGGGGCTTTGCGACAGCGTCAGCGGCACCTGTTCGAACCCGATGGCCTGCCACCTTTACGGCGTGGGGACCATCCCCAGCGCCACCAGCGACGGTCTGGCGGTCAGCCCGCTGACCCTGGAGGACGGCGCATCCAACAATCAGGTGGGCGGCATCGGCTCGGCGATCGCCTACACCGGCGTGGGGAACCTGTTTCTGGCGTCGCCCGATCGGGGACCGAACGCCGGCGACGACAGCTTCACCGAGCGCTATTACGTCGTCGATCTGGCGCTGGCCGACGGACATGTCACGCCGACGATCAAGGCCGGCGCGGTGCTGGATCAGGGCGCCGGACTCCCGGCGTTCACCGGGCGCAACATCGCCTTCGACGCCACCAACTCGCCGGCCAGCCGCCGCCTGGACGTGGAAGGTTTGCGCGTCGGCGCCGGGGGAACCTTCTTCGTCTCCGACGAATACGGTCCCTTCGTCTATGAATTCGCCGCCGACGGTCACCGCCTGCGCGCGCTGAACGTTCCGGCCAAGTTCCTGATCGATCACCCCGCCAAGGAAGACGACGAGCTGCCGCCCACCAACACCAAGGGCCGACAGTCCAACCGCGGAATGGAGGGTCTGGCCATCAGCCCCGACGGCAGCAAGCTGTACGGCCTGATGCAAAGCCCGCTGATCCAGGACGGGGCCCTGTCCAAGAAGAACAACCGCGTAGGCACGAACCTGCGCCTCCTGGAGATCGACGTCGTCTCGGGCCAGACGCGAGAGTTCCTGTACCCCATCGCCAGCGACAACCTGGGCACGAACGAGATCCTGGCGGTCAACGATCACCAGTTCCTGGTCGACGAGCGCGACGGAAAGGGCGGCACCGACACGACCGTCAAGAAGCTGTATCTGATCGACATCAGCGCAGCCACCGACATCAGCAACATCGCCGCCTTGCCGTCGACGGACATCCCCGCCGGCGTCAGCCCCGTGTCCAAGCAGCTGTTTCTCGACCTGCTGGACCCGGCCTTCGGCCTGGCCGGCGCCACCTTCCCCGAGAAGATCGAAGGTCTGGCCTTCGGGCCTGACCTGCCGGACGGGCGCCACACGCTGGTGGTCAGCAGCGACAACGATTTTCTGTCTGACCAGGACAGCAAGATGTTCGTGTTCGCCATCGATCGGCTGGCGCTGCCCGGCTTCACGCCGCAGCAGGCGGCCTTCTCTGATCTCTGCGACGGGCTGCAGCCGGTCACCTGCGGCGCGCCTGCCGTCTGCCATCGCGCCGGCATGTGCAACCCCGGCACCGGCACCTGCAACGCACCGGTCGAGCCGGTCGGGAAGCCCGTGGGCGCGCAAGTGGCCGGCGATTGCCGGCGCAGCCAGTGCGACGGCCAGGGCAACGCCGTCAACGCCGTCGACATCAGCGACGTCCCCGTCGACGGCAATCAGTGCACGTCCGATGCGTGCACCGCCGATGGCCTTCCAGCCAACCCGCCCATGGCCGCCGGCACGACGTGCGCCCAGGGCGGCGGGACGCTGTGCGACGGCGCCGGTGCCTGCGTCTCGTGCCTGTCGGCGTCCGATTGCGGCGTCGACACCGAGTGCACAGCCTACACCTGCCAGGCCGGCGCCTGCGGGATCGCCTTCGCGCCCGCCGGAACGCCGCTGGCCACCCAGGTGGCCGGCGACTGCCACGTCAATCAGTGCGACGGCGTCGGCGGCGTGGTGACGGTGGCCAGCGACACCGACGTGCCCACCGACGACGGAAATCCCTGCACACTGGAGAGCTGTTCGGCAGGAACGCCGACCATCCTCGCGGCGACCGTGGGTGTGGCTTGCGGTGGGGCCGGGGTGTGCGACGGCGCGGGCTCGTGCCTCGGCTGCCTGACGGCGTCTGACTGCCCCGGCGCCGACACCGAGTGCGCGCGGCGGGTTTGCGCGGCGGGCCAGTGTCAGATGGCGGCCGCTCCCGCCGGGACGCCGGTCGTTGCCCAGACCAGCGGCGACTGCCGGCGCAACGTCTGCGACGGGACCGGCCAGACGACCGTCGTCGCCGACGACAGCGATCTTCCCGTCGACAACAATCAGTGCACCGCCGACACCTGCAGCAACGGCGTCCCGTCCAACGCGGCCCTGGCCACCGGCGCCAGCTGTGCCCAGAACGGCGGGCAGGTGTGCGACGGCAACGGGGCTTGCGTGTCTCAGACCTTCCGCGTCCTGCGCGTCGGAGACGGCGCCGCCGGCCTGAGCAGCGCCGCGGCCGCGCTGTTCATCGAAGAGCGCCGCCTGGACGGATCGCTGGTGGGAACCATCCCGCTGCCGGTCGCCGCCAGCGGAGCCAACCAGCCGTTCACCCAGTCGGGCTCGGCGTCGTCGGAGGGTGGCCTGTCGCTGTCCGGCGACGGGCGTTACCTGATCACCGCCGGCTATGCGGCCGTCCCCGGGACCGCGGCCGTGGCCGGCCTGGCGACCTCGGTGGTGAAGCGAACGGTGGCGCGTATCGACGCCGCCGGAAACGTCGACACCTCGACCACGCTGGCCACCGCCTTCAACGCCAACAACGTCCGCGGAGCCACGTCGGCTGATGGCACCGGGTTCTGGGTGGGCGGGGCCGGCGGCGCCACCGGCGGGGTGTGGTTCGTGCCGATCGGCACCAGCGGCGGCGTCCAGGTGACGTCGACGCTGAACAACGTGCGCTGGCTGCACGTCATCGGCGGCAAGCTTTACGGCACATCGAACGTCGCCGGCACGGCGAACGTGTTCATCGTCGGTACGGGACTGCCGACCCTGGTGGGCCAGACCGCGAAGGCGCTGGCGGGCATGCCGACCAACAACAACCCCAGTCCGTTCTCGTTCGCGCTGTTCGATCTGGCGCCGGGGGGCGATCCGCTGACGGACGGGATGGACACGCTGTACGTCGCCGACGATCGCGCGGCCGGCGCCACCACCGGCGGCGTTCAGAAGTGGACCTGGACCGGCGCGACCTGGGCGCAGACCGCGACGTTGAACGTGACGCCCACGCCCATTGGCTTCCGCGGCCTGGCGGGAAGCGCCGTTGGTGGCAAGGTCACGCTGGTGGCCAGCACCGCCGACAACAACAACAATCGCCTGGTGGTCTTCGTCGACGACGCCGGCGCGGTGACCAGCACCATCATCGCTTCAGCCTCCGCGAACACCACCTTCC
>DATLVT010000091.1:0-4302 GCA_035577105.1 Polyangia bacterium | reverse complement strand
GTCAGCGAATGGCGTCCGCGGAGCCTCTATTTCGCCGCGCTGACCAACGGCGAGGACGACAACTTCTTCGGTCCCCTGATCGCCGCGGACCCGGTCAGCCGGCACCTGACGCTTCCCGATCGCTCGTCGACCACGCCAGTGACAGTCGACGTCGGTGTGCAAGGCCTGTCCCTGACGCCGCACGCGGTCTCGGTCGAGATAGGCGGACAGCCCTTGGGACAGCTCCTGCTTGCGGACCGCGACCGACGCAGCATCACGCTGACCGTTCCCGAATCGGCGATCACGGACAATGGGTTCGACGTGGTGTTTCGCGCCTCGGGTGGCACCGACCTGATGCTGGTCGATTTTGTCCGCGCCAGCTACCGCCGCAACGCCGTAGCGGTCGCGGGGCAGGCGCAATTCGTGCTGGAGGCGGGGCAGGCGGTTTCGGTGGGGGGATTCGATCCGGGCGACAGCGTCCAGGTCCTGGACGTCACCGTCCCCGAGGTGCCCCGGCTGATCAGCGCCGGTCCGGCTGACGACGCTGGCCAGGTGCTGGTCGCCGCTTCCAGCGCCGCGGGGCGCAGCCTGCTGGTGCGGTCACTGACGCAGACGATGGCGCCCGTGTTCACAGCGGCGAATCAACCGTCGCGGCTGCATGAAAACAGCAACGGCGGCGATCTGGTGGTGATCGGCTCCGGCGATCTTCTGGCCGCCTTTGCGCCGCTGAAGAAACTGCGCGAGTCCCAGGGATGGCTAGTCACCTTGGTGGACGTCCAGGACGTTTATGACGAGTTTTCGTTTGGCACCCGGCACCCGGGCGCCATTCGCGCCTTCATGGCGCGGGCGCGGCAGTGGGCGACCCCGCCGCGCGCGCTGATCCTGCTGGGGGATGCCACCTTCGACCCGCGCGATTTTCTGGGCAAGGGCGCCATGGATCGGGTTCCGACCAAGCTGGTGGACACCGCCCTGATGGAGACAGCTTCCGACGACTGGTTCACCGATCTCGACGATGACGGCATCGCCGACGTTCCGGTCGGGCGCCTTCCGGCCCGCACCCCCGCGGACGCGGTCACCATGGTCAGCAAGCTGGTCGACGCGCCGCTGTGGGCGTCGGCGGGCGAGGCGGCGAACGCGGTGCCGGCCTTGTTCGTCGCCGACAGCCCGGACACCGCGGACGGGTACGACTTCCCGGCGTTTTCTCGCGAGGTCTCGGGCGTCATCGCTCCCCCCTGGAAGACGGTGTCGTTCCGGCGGGGAGAGCCAGGAATGGATGCGGCGGCGTTCCAAGCGCTGCTTCAAACGCGACCCGCCTTCATCGGGTACACCGGGCACGGCTCGCAGGAACTGTGGGCGGGCGGCCTGCTCGGCGCCGATCTGGACGCCGAACTGGGCGTGGGTGGCCCCGGCGCCTTCTGGATGGATCTGACCTGTCTCAACGGCTTCTTTCAGGACGTGTACCAGCTCAGTCTGGTCGAGGAGTTGCTGTTGCGACCGGGCGCCGGCGCGTTCGGCGCCTGGGCATCGTCAACACTGACAGGGGCAGACGGGCAAAAAGTGCTGGGTCGCGCGTTTGTCGATCAACTCTTGAATCGCGGCGCGATGCTTGGCGAAGCCGCCGTGCGCGCCAAGCGGCTGGTCCTTGATTCCGATATTCGCCGGTCGTGGATTTTGTTCGGCGATCCCACCTGGCGCCCGGCAGCGTTCGTGGCTGCGGCTCCGGCTGTGCAAGGTGCCGATGCCGGTGCCGATACCGGCGCCGACGCGGCCGCGGAGCCGATGGTGCGCGACGCTGGCGCCGTCGATCGATCCGATCCCGATCCCAATGCCGATGCCGCTGCGGTCGCCGATGCCGCCGAGCAACCTGCGAAGGGAGACGCCGGGTGCGGGTGCATGACCGTCAGACCGGGCGGCAGTCGGCCCGGCGACGCCAGCGATGACGGGGTGGCGCTCGCACTAGCGATCGGCTCCGTGCTTCGTCGTCGCCGGCGTGCGCGGCCTGTCTGAACCGACGGGCTCCCACCCTCTCAGTCGCGCCTGTCATAGTGCCGCGGGTACATGCCCATCTGATTGTGGTTACCAGGAAATAGGCAGGGGGTATGCAAGGTCAACTGTGGCGCCGGGCTGAATGCCTGCGCGAATGCGTGCGTAAATCTGACCAATAACAACATGAACTGTGGCGCCTGCGGCGTCCTTTGTGGGAGCGGATTGGTGTGTGCTGGAGGTCATTGCGGCTGCGCGAGCGGCACGCGTTGCGGAAACTCGTGCGTGAACCTGGCGAATGATTCGAGAGATTGCGGCAGCTGCGGCGTCACCTGCGGCAGCGCGCAGGTCTGTTCCGGGGGCGCGTGCATGACCAGTTGCGCGCCGGGCCTGCGGGCATGCGGAGACAGCTGCGTGGACATCACCACCAATGCCTCACACTGCGGGGGCTGCGGCCGGTCATGTGCCGGCGGACAGGTGTGCGCCGGTGGAGCGTGCCATTGCAGCGGGGATCGCATCATGTGCAACGGCGTCTGTATCCAACCAAACACTGACCGAGTGAACTGCGGCGCCTGCAACAACGCCTGCCTGATCCTGTTTCGGTGCGTCGGCGGAACTTGCCGGCCTGGCGGCGGGTTGTAGCTGCGAGGCGGCGGCGGCGAACCGCTTACTCGACCTCGACCCAGTCCAGATCGGGGGCGGCGCCGAGCGGGGTCAGCTGCATCCAGTTGTTCTTGCCGGCGACGAAGCCGGACGGGAAGATCTTGACCGAGCCGACCTTGTCCCAACCGCCGGTGGGCGGGAAGACGGCCGAGCCGTAGGTGCCCTGCGTGTTGCTGGTTATCATGCCAGCCGAACTGGTCGTGCTGTCGCAGGACACGCTGACCTTCATGCTGTGCGAGACCGTGTCGCCATTGGTGTAATAGACGATCACGCTGTGCGAACCGGCATTCGCCGAGTAAATCCCGGTGATCTTCGTCGACGCAGTGATGTGGCTCAGGCGCTTGCTGGCGGAGCAGGTCGCGCAGTTGACGACCGTGCCGCCTTTGATGGAGGCGTTCTCGGCCTGGAAGGTCTGTCCGCGCCACACGGTGATGGGCGCGTTGAAGGTGGTGCCGTTGATCGGGCAGGCGTTGGGGCCGTCGGTCCTCGTCGAGTTGCAGGCCCGGCAGTCGCCGGTGGTGTTGGTCGACGAGATGAACGGGTTGCGATAGGGCACGTTGCCCTGGTTGACGCCCAGGCGGCCGGGGACGGTGTCCTTGTCAAAGCCGGGGCCGTTGCAATAGAACGCGTTGAACGTGCCATCCGTGTTCGGTGTGAACAGGTTGCCGAAGAAGGTTCCTTCGCGGTTCGGGTACTGTCCGCTGGTGCCCCAGCCGATGGCCGACAGCGGCGACACCAGCCACAGGGGGATGTGCACGCCCGAGGTGTTGATGTGGGCCATCAGGCACGCCGAGATCGCTTGCTGACAGTTGTCGTCGCAGGCCCCCGTCTCCCAACCAGGCGCCAGGCCGATGTCGCCCTTGTAGGTGTACCAGTTGTTGTTGGCGTCCTGCTTGGCAATCGAATGCCCGGCCGGCAACGCGCAACGAACCAGATACGAAACCGTCAGCCGTCCGTCTGCGGTACTCATCAACCCGTTGTACGAATTCAGGCCATTGTACGAGTTAAGGCCGTTGTAGACGTTGAGACCGTTGTAGGAGTTGAGGCCGTTCACCGCCTGCAGCCCGTTCTCACTATCCGTCGCCGCCCCCTCTTCGTTCTGGGAAAGATCCATCGTCTCTGTACAAGCGCTCACCAACGAGAGGCCCGCCACACCCACCAGAACATTCAATCGCATCTGCATGACGCGATCACGTGCATGTAATGTGCCGTACTGATTTATGTATAGTTGTTAGGCTCTCGTTGAGAATTATTGAGAAATTGCAAGGTGACGAGCAGCCGCCTGTTGCCTGTGGAACAACAATATTGTTCAACGAGCAACGCCCCCGATGGGGGGCGGCCCGCCCACACCTTCCCCCGTTCCTTTCGGGAGACCACGGGGAGGCGAGACTGTCCGATCCATGCGCGGCCGATCCGCGCCTCAACCGCGGCGTGTCCCCCTCCTGGGATAGGACGGTCCGTTGTTAGTATCAGTGGCGGCATCTAACGTTGGTCTGTCAGCACGGCGTCCAAGGCTGTGGCGGGTGACTGAGACAGCGATGGGTGACCTATTCCGCCCGGGAATGATTGGTGGTCAGCCAAAAGTCATTGATCGGTTTTATCCATTTCCGTCCACACATTGAAGATGCGCTCTGCGGGAGTGACTGGCTCACCAAAAGCCTTCCGGTGATGGATCGG
>DATLVT010000090.1:0-9361 GCA_035577105.1 Polyangia bacterium | reverse complement strand
TTTCTTCTATCGCCGTTACCTGGCGCTGGATCCCAAGACCCCCAATCGACGACTGGTCACCGACCTCATCACCGAGGTGACGCAGAAGATGGACAGCGCGCCCACGCCCGGCGGCGCGGCCGCGGCGTCGGAGACCACCCCGCCGGCCCCGGCCGTCCCCACCACCGCCGCGGCGGAGCCGGCGGCGCTGGCGCTGACGCCAGCCGCGGCGGCAAGCGCGACCGCGACGGCCACCCCGCCCGTGCCCAGCTTGATGGCCGATCCCAACATGGTCACCACCAGCCCCGGGCCGACCTCACGTCCGGTTTACAAGCGCTGGTGGTTCTGGACCGGGATCGCCGCCGTGGTGGCCGGCGGCGTCGTTGCCACCGTCCTTCTGACCCGCACCGATCCCGCGCATGGCACCCTGACCCCGATCGACGGCCGCTGAGCCAGTCGCCGCCGCTATAGCCGGAGGACGAAGCGGCTGGGGCCGCGCTGGATGACGAGCTGCGCGTGCTGGCCGCGGGACAGTCTGTCTTCGACGGCCTTGAGGCGCTTGAGGTTGACGGGCCGGCCGTCCAGCATGAGGAGCATGTCCCCTTCCTCGAGGACGCCGCTGGCCGGGCCGCGTGGATCGACGGCGGTGACCTGAAGGCCGTCGCCGGCCGGCAGGCCCAGCGCCGTGGCGTCGTGGGATTCCAGCTGGCGCAGCGAAACGCCCAGGAACGTGCTCTCGCCGACGGCGGCGGCGCCGCCTTGCGCGCCCAGCGTGGCGACGGCCTCGCCGCGCTTGCCCTGGCGCATGAACACCACCTTCACTTTTTCACCGGGGCGCAGCAACGCCACCGCGGCGGTCAAGCGGCGATAGGCGTCGATCGCCTTGCCGCCGAATTCGACGATGACGTCGTTCGAGCGCAGGCCGGCCGCCTCGGCGGGTGAGCCCCGACCGACCACGTTGATCAGCGCGCCGGGGGTGAAGGTGACGTGCAGCTCCTCGGCGCGTTCGACGGTGAAGTCCTCGCCGCCCACGCCCAGGTACCCGCGTGCCACCCGCCCCGACGCGCGGATCTGATCGCCGATCTGTCGCGCCAGGTTGATGGGGATGGCGAAGCCGACGTTCATGGCCACGCCGGGGTTGATGATCGCCGAATTGATGCCGATGACCTCCCCACGAAAATTGAACAGCGGCCCGCCCGAGTTGCCCTGGTTAATGGCGGCGTCGGTCTGGATGAAATCTTCATAGCGGGGATCGATGTCCCCCAGCTTCTCGCCGATGATCCGGTTCTTGGCGCTGACGATCCCCATGGTCACGGTCTGGCCCAGCCCCAGCGGGTTGCCGATGGCCAGCACGTAATCGCCCACGCGCACCTTGTCCGAATCCCCCAGCGTGACGGCCTGCAGATCGTGCGGCGGCTTGTCCAGCTTGACCACGGCGACGTCGGTGGCCGGGTCGCTGCCCAGCACCTTGGCGCTGAACTGACGGTTGTCCCCCAGCTTGACCAGCACCTCGTCGGCGCCCGCCACGACGTGGTTGTTGGTGAGAACGATCCCGCCGCGATCGACGATGAACCCCGACCCCAGCGCCTCCTGCCGCTCGCGCGTGGCCCGCGGCGGAGCCCCCAGCCCGAACTGCTCGCGCATGAGGCGGCTCCAGGGATCCTCCATGGCCGGGCGCCGGATGATCTTCGTGCTCTGGATCGTCACCACCGCCGCCTTCACGCGGTCGACCAGCGGCGCCACCGTCCCCGCCTCGCCCCCGCCGGGCACGATCGCATTGGGCGGCCCGACGGCGAAGGCGTCCGCCGCCACGATGGTCAGCAGCAAGGCGACAAGCGCCCTCGGTCGATCCAGCGCCAAGCCCGCCCTGCCCTATCCGCGGTAGACGACGATTCCTCGGGTTGGATCGTACGGCGTCAGCGCCACGGTGACCTTGTCTCCGAGGACCACGCGGATACGGTGCTTGCGCAGCTTACCGCCGAGATGTGCCAGCACTTGATGACCATTTTCGAGTTCGATACGAAAATTGCCGGCTGGAAGGACCTCGATGACCCGGCCCTGAAATTCGATATGCTCTTCTCTTCCCATCGGCGGGGCAGAACTTACGCGGTCGCCGGTGCCCGGTCAATCACCACGACAATGAGCCTCCCCTCCGCCGAACCCAGCGCCGCGCCCGCGGCCCCCGATCCCGAGCGCTATGTCTCGGAGCCGCGCGAGCTGATCCGCGGCAACGCGGTCAAGCTGCTGCGCGGGGGGGCGGAGATCTTCCCGGCCTGGCTGTCGGCCATCCACGCGGCGCGCGTCCGCATCTCGCTGGAGATGTACATCTTCAGCGACGACCGGATCGGTCGCCGCTTCGCCGATGCCTTGATGGCCGCCGTCAAGCGCGGCGTGCGCGTCAACTTGATGTACGACTTCGTCGGCTGCCGCGACACCCCGGCCTCGTTCTTCCAGCGCCTCAAAGAAGGGGGCGTTCACACCGTGGCCTATCACCGCTACCGCTTCTGGCGGCCGCGGTTCTGGCAACTGCTGCGTCGCAATCACCGCAAGACGCTGGTGTGCGACGGCCAGATCGCCTTCACCGGCGGTCTGAACATCTCCGACGAATGGATGGCCAAGTCCGACGGCGGCGGCGGCTGGTCCGACGCCGGCATCCGCATCGAAGGTCCCGCCGTCAGCCAGATGGAGGAGATCTTCCTGCTGACGTGGAACCGGCGCGCGCGCAAGAGAGCCCGCGTCGATCCCGCGTCGCTGCCCAGGCTGCCCGTCGCCGGCGACACGCGCGTGGTGGTCATCTCGAACCGCGAGCTGCTGGATCGCTTCGCCATCCGGCGCGCCGCCCTGCACGCCATCCGCGAGAGCGGCCAGCGCGTGTACATCGCCAACCCGTACTTCGTCCCCGACCGGGGCGTCATCGGCGCGCTTCAGCAGGCGGCGGCGCGGGGCACGGCCGTCCGGATCATCGTGCCGTCGCGCAGCGATTTTCGGTTGCTGGACATGGCGGTGCGCGCAACCTTCGGCAAGCTGCTGTCGGCGGGGGTGCGGATCTGGCAAAGCGCGGCGCTGATCCACACCAAGGCGATGGCCGTCGACGGCGCCTTCGCGTCGATCGGCAGCTACAACTTTGACCACCGCTCGCTGGCCTACAATCTGGAAATCGTGGTGAACGTCCTGGATCAGACCTGCACCAACGAGGTGGTGGCCATGCTGGATTCAGAGATGGCCCTGGGCGTCGAGCTGACCACGGAGATCTTCGCGCGCCGGTCGCTGCTCACCCGGGCGCTGGAGCGCCTGGCTTACAGCCTGCGCCACTGGCTGTGACGGCGGCGGCCCGCTTCAGCGCTTGGCGGCCTTGACCGGCTTGGCGGACTTCTCGGTCTTTTCGGCCTTGGCCGGCCTGGCGGCGGCCGGGGCCTTGGCCGGCTTGGCGGATCTCTCCACCTTGGCCGGCTTGCCGGCCGCGGCGGACGACGCGGGCGAAGAGGCGGCGGCCCCTTCCTTCTTGCGGGCCCACAGGCCGATGACGTTGCCGTCGGGATCGGCGAATACTGCGATCTCGCCGCCGCCCGCGAAGGGCCGGTGCGGAACCAGGACGCGCCCGCCCGCCTTTTTCACCTCGCCCAGCGTCGCCGACAGGTCGTCGACCTCCAGATAGGCCAGCGGACCCGCCGACTGGCTGAGGTCGGATTTGACCCAGCCTGTCGAGGGCTGCTCGGCGCCGTCCAGCTTCATGTACGTGGCCGACGCGTTCTGCTGCGTCTGCCAGCCAAGCACCTTGGCGTAGAACGCGGCCGAGCGGGCAAAGTCAGAACTGCGAAATTCGATGTGGACGATCGGAGCCGTCACCGTCATGAGCGACCAGACCCTAGCGCCCAGCCGGAAAAATTGCCATCACCGTCAGCACGATGACCTCGGCAATTTCGATGGCGGCGCCGTAGACGTCGCCGGTCAAACCTCCCAGGCGGCGTCGCATCCACAGCCCCAGCAGGAAGACGCCCAGGGTGGCCGCCAGCGCCGGCAACAGCAAACGCAGGCCCAGGGCAGCGACGATCAGCGCCGTCATGGCGCCGGCGATGGCCAGCTGGAGGCGCCCCGCCTCGCCGCTGAAGGCTCGCCCCAGCCCTTCTCGCCGCGCGTAAGGGAAAAGGACGATGAGCGGCACCACCGTCCAGCGGGCGATGGCGGGAAAGGCCAGCAAGGCCACCAGATCACGCTGCTCGACGGCCTGACCGGCGGCAAGAACCTTGGCCAGCAGTAACAAGATCAACGCCGCCGCGCCGTGGGCGCCGATGCGGCTGTCGCGCATGATGCTGAGCATGCGCGCCCGATCCCCGCGCCCGCCGCCGACCGCGTCGAACACGTCCGCGAAGCCGTCCAGGTGCAGCCCGCCGGTGAGGGCGGCCAGCAGCGCCACCGCGAACACCGCCACCAGCAGCGGCGGCAGGAAGTTTCGCAGGCCGAACGAAAGACCGGTCAAGGCCAGGCCCAGCACCAGCCCCACCGCAGGGAACACCGCCACCGAACGTCCCAGATCGATCTCGCGCACGCGGCTGCCACCCACGGGAAGGCGGGTCAGGAAGGCGAAGGCGGCGACGTTGGCCTGCACGGCGCTAGCGTAATCGATTCGCGCCGGACGGGGGACACAACCGCACCGGCGAAGGGCGCAGGCGCAGGATCTGTCCCAGCAGCGCGGCGTAGATCTCGTCGGCGTCGGCGGACAGCTGTTGATGCGCCTGGCCGGTCAGATCGCGGAACGTGCGGCCGAGCGGTGTCTCGGGGACCAGGCCCATCCCCACCTCGTTGCTGACCAGGACGACGTGACAGCGACGGCCGGCGATGGCGGCCCGCAGGTCGGCGATGCGACGCAGGGCCGGGTCGGGCGCCTCGTCGCGCATGAGGAGGTTGGAAAGCCAGAACGTCAGGCAGTCGATAACCACCACGTCGGCGCCGGTGACGCCGGCGATCGCCTCCGGCAGGGCCAGCGGCTCCTCCAGCGTCGTGAAGGCGGCGCCCCGTTCCTGGCGGTGGCGGTCGATGCGCCGGCGCATCTCGGGATCCAGGGCCTCGGCGGTGGCCACGAAGGTGCGCCGGCGGCCAAGGCGCTGGGCCAGCTCCAGGGCGAAGCGGCTCTTGCCCGAACGAGCCCCGCCCCCCACCAGCACGAAGCGCGGACGCCGCGCGCGGGGCATCAGGGGACCGCCCCTTCCGACGGGGCGCCGTCCAGCGCCGCCATCAACCAGGCGTACGTGGCCAGCGACGAACGCAGGTCCTCCTCGCGAAAAACCTCCAGGGTCAGCACGCCGGCGAAACCCGACCGGCGCAGCACGCGCAGCAGCGACGACGCCCGGGCGCGTGGATAGTGAGCGATCGAGCGATGGTCACGGCCGCCCGGTTCGACGCCGTGCCACTGGATGGCGCCGGTGCGTGGCAGCCAGCGGTCGACAAGGGCCAGCTCGTCGCGCCCGTCGCGAAGCTGGTGGCCCAGGTCCAGGGCCACCGACAGGTCCAGCGCGTCGATGACCGGCGCCAGCAGCGCAAAATCATAGTCGATGGTCTCCACGCACAGGGCGCGGCGCGGAACGCCCAGCGCGACGACGGCCTCCAGGGCGGCCGCGGCCCGGTCGCGCCAGGCGTCGAGCTCAGGCGGCGGCGCTGGATCGTGCTCCTGATCGCCCAGGTAAACGTGCACCACGATCCGCTCGGGCCGCAACGGGGCGGCCACCTCCAGGCAGCGACGGATGGCGCCCAGCGCGTCGTGGCGGCGGCGCGCGTCCGCCGAAGCCAGGCTGGCATCAAGGGGCGTGTGCAGCGTGTAGGAGAGGCCGGCCTGGTCGCGGTATCGGCCCAGGCGCGCGATCTCGGCGGGGGTGGGCAGCTGTTCGGCGCGGTCGGCTTCGAAGAACAGCAGCTCGACGTCGCGCACGGGCGTCTCGGCCACCAGACGCGCGACGTTGTCGGCCCAGCCGGCCGGATAGACGAACGACGTGGCGCCCAGACGGAACGCCGGCGGCGGCAGCGGCAGCGGCGCCGACGATCCGGAGTCGTTCATCGCGCCAGCTGGGACAGGTTGGGCACCACCACCAGCACGGGGACGCGGGTGGCGCGGATCAGCCGTTCGTTTTCATAGCCAAAGAACAGCCGGTGCTGGATGGCGCGGTTCTCGGCGCCCAGCACCACCAGGTCATAACCACCGCGCTCGACGGCCTGCGTGACGGCGCTGGAGCGCGGATCGTAGGCGAGGTGGAGGATGGTGGGGCGCAGGGTCGAGGCGCGGAAGACCACGGAGATCCGCTCCAGCTCGGCGGCGCTGGTGACCTGGGCGTCGGGCGGGTGCGTGCCGGAGATGTCGGCGTAGGCGGCGGCCTGCGGGCGCCGCTCGGTCAGCACGGCCAGCGACAGCGCGGCGCCCGCGGCTTCGGCATAGCGAAAGGCCAGCTCGACGGCGGTGCGCGAGGCCAGGCTGCCGTCGACGGGGACAAGAATGTTCTTGAAGGCGGCCGGCGCGGTGCCCGACGCGGACGCCGATCCTAACGACGACGACGCCGGCGACGACGACGCCGACGCCGCTGGCGACGAGGCAGCGCCAGAGGGCGCAACCGCCGCTTTCATGATCGCCACGTGACAAGGCGCCGCGGCCACCACGTCCTCGACGATGTCGCCGCCCACGGCCGGTCCGGGGCCGGCCCCCATGACGATCAGATCGTACCCGCGCGCCGCCTCGTCGCAGATGGCGCCGGCCACGGTCTTGCCGCCCATCTCGCGCACCTCGGGCGGCAGCCGACCCTTGGCCAGCACCTTCAGCAGCGTGACCTTCTGCTGGCTGTCGGCGGGCGGTGGATCGGAGAAGGGGCGCACCAGGCGCTGCCAGAACGACGTCTTGACGTCGGCGTACCCGATGCGCACCGGCGAGCTGCTGCGCTGGCCGAGGCCGAAGGCCAGCGCTGCCGCCGCCTGAGCGTTGACCCCGCCGCCCGTGGCCAGCAGGACGCGCACGGCCGCCGGATCGAACATCCCGGTCGATTCGGAGATCAGGATCCGGCGCGCTTCGTCGTCGGTCATGCGCACGCGCGGGATGGTCAGGCGCAGGCCGACCGGCGCCATGAACGAGGTGACGATGGCGACCATCACGATGATGGAGAACATCTGCGGGCTGAGGATCTCCAGCGACAGGCCGATCATCGCCACCACGATCTCCATGGCCCCGCGCGCGTTCATGGCCACGGCGATCGAGGCCGCCTCCCAGAAACGCAGCCCGCCCCACAGCGCGCCCAGCGAACAGCCGACCAGCTTGCCCAGGCAGGCCACGCCGACGACGATCAGCAACATGGTGGGGCTGCCCAGCGCCCACAGATCGACCTTGAGCCCGACGATGCCGAAGAACACCGGCGCCAGGATCCCGAACACGAACGACTCCAGGCGGGCCACCGTCTCCTTGCGCACGCGCGGCACCTGGTGCAGCACCACGCCCGCCACGAAGGCGCCGAAGATGGCGTGGACGCCGATCCATTCGGTCAGCGCCGCGCACAGCAGCGTCACCACGATCATCAGGACCAGATCCGAATCGGGCGTGCGAAAGTGTTCGGCGGTGATGCGCACGGCGAAGCGCAGGACGGGGTAAAGCACCAGCGCGGCGAACGCGATGAAGGCCAGCAGCAACAGCACGGTCAGGCCCAGCTGGTGGATGTGCACGACGCCCTTGCTGGCCGCGCCGGCGATCAGCGACAGGATCAGCCAGCCCACGGTGTCGTCGACGACTCCCGCCGACAGCACGACCAGGCCGATGTTGCGCTTGGTGAGATCCAGATCGACCAGGATCTTGGCAATCACCGGCATGGCCGAGATCGACATGGCCGTGGCCAGGAACAGGCTGAACAGCATCCGCCGCTCGGGGTGAAACAGAAAGTGCTCGGGCATCACCCACCCCAGGCCGAATCCCAGGGCGAACGGCAGCATCATGCCGGTGGCAGAGGCGATGAGGGCGGCCCGCCCCAGGTTCTTGAGCAGGCGAACGTCGGTCTCCAGGCCGGTGAGAAACAGCAGCAGCGCCATCCCGAAGTTGCCGAAGACGTCCAGCAGGTGGAACTGCGCGGCGTCGTGCGGGAAGACCAGCATGAAGAAGCGGGGGGCGAAGTGCCCGAAGACGGTCGGGCCCAGCATGATGCCGGCGGCCAGCTCGCCCACCACCGCCGGAAGCCCCAGGCGCTTGGCCACCTCGGCGCCCAGCCGTGCCACCGCGATCAGCAAGGCCAGCTGCAGCAGCAGCAAGAAGACGGCGTGCCCGCTCAGGGGCTTGAGGGTCTCGATCATCGACCCGCGGAAGGTAGCATGCGCCGGTCGCCGTGCCCGTCGCTGCGGTGGACTCCACAAAAAGCGCGGCCACGGCGCCGGCCCGCGCCTTTACACCCTGGCGGTTCCCCTGACATGCTGCCGTCGCCCCACCATCATGCCCCGCGATCTCCCCATCGGTAACGGACGCGTCCTCATCAACTTTGACGACGACTATCGCATCCGCGATCTCTTCTATCCGCACGTCGGCAAGGAGAATCACGTGGGCGGTCACGTCTGCCGCTTCGGCGTCTTCGTCGACGGACAGTTCAGCTGGGTCGAGAAGGATCACGGCTGGACGCTGAGCCTGCGCTATGAAAAGGACACGCTGGTGACGCAGGTCGAATGCCGGAACGAGGGTCTGGGCATCGCCCTGCAGTGTTCCGACTGCGTCGATTTTCATGCCTCGCTGTTCGTGCGACGGGTGGAGGTCCAGAACCTGCGCGCCACGCCCCGCGAGATCCGCGTCTTCTTTCACCAGGACTTTCGCATCGCCGAGAGCGACGTGGGCGACACCGCCGCCTACGATCCGGGCACGCACGCCGTCATCCATTACAAGGGCAACCGCTACCTGCTGGCCAACCTGTCGCTGAACGGGACGGCGGGCGTGAAGTACTGGGCGGTCGGTCAGAAGGGACAGCCGGGCAAGGACGGCACCTGGCGCGACGCCGAGGACGACGGCAACCTGTCCGGCAGCGCCATCGCCCAGGGCGCCGTCGATTCGGTGATCGCCACGCGCGCCCTGGTGCCCGCCAGCGGCACGGCGGAGATCTATTACTGGATCGCCATCGGGCCGCGCTGGATGGGCTCGTGGGAGGGCGTGGCCGAGCTGAACCAGAAGGTCGTCGAGCGTGGCCCGGGGGCTTACCTCGACCGCACCCGGAACTACTGGAAGCTGTGGAGCAGCAAGGAGCCGGTCGAGTTCTTCAATCTACCGCCGGCCATCGTCGAGCTGTACCGGCGGTCGCTGCTGATCCTGCGCACGCAGATCGACAACGACGGCGCCATCATCGCCGCCAACGACACCGACATCACCGCGTTCGCCCGCGACACCTAT
>DATLVT010000089.1:0-6009 GCA_035577105.1 Polyangia bacterium | reverse complement strand
CGCGTCCGCGAGATCGCCGTGCAAGGACTGCCCTTGATGGATGATCCCCGCGCCTTCGAGGCGCTGCTGGCCACCACCAAGGACAGCGCCGAGAAAACCCGGGCGGCGGCGATGCGCAGCCTGGGCCAGTGTGCTGACGACCTGCGGGCCACCGCCTATCTGCTGAAGGGGCTGGGCGACGCCGATTCCTGGGTTCGTTACTATGCCTGTCAGGCACTGGGCAAGCTGGCTTTTGAACCGGCGGCCCAGGCGATCGTCCAGCTGCTGAGCGATCCCGCCGGCCAGGTGCGCGTCGCCGCCATCGAGGCGCTCTCCTGCTTGAACAGCGATGCGGCGGTCAAGGCGCTGAAGGCGGCCGCCGCCGATCCAGACGCCGACATCCAGCGGGCCGCCATCGTGGGACTGGGCGTGGCCAAGCGCGCCGAGGGGTTGCCGTTGATCTTGAACGCCGTCCGGGCGCCCGAGGCATCGACCCGGCTGGTGGCCATCTCGGCGTTGGCCGGTTTTCGAACAGCCGAGGTGCTGGAGGCCTATCGCGCCGCCGCGTCTGATCCGGACGACAGCGTCCGCACCGCGGCGGTGGGCTTCCTGGCGGCGATGCCCGGGGCCGTCGCGACGAAGGTCCTGGTCGATCTGCTGCACACCCTGCCGTCGACCGACCAGGTGTTGACCGCGCTGTCGCTGAACGTCGAGGGACGGGTCGCCGGCCTGGTGGCCGCCTTGCAGGACGCCGACGACGAGATCGCCCCGGGCATCACCTCGGCGCTGACGCGACTGCGCCGGCCCGACGCGGTGGCGGCGCTGATCAAGGCGATGACCATCCCGAACGTGGCGGCCAGAAAGGCGACGGCCGGCGCGCTGGCCACCATCGGCAGCAAGGACGCCTTGCTGGCCCTGCGCAAGGCGGCCAGCGACGACCCGGAGCCGCAGGTTCGCCAGGTCTGTTCGTTGTTGTTGGCGCGGTGACGCGGATGCCGCCGTTACCGATGTCGCCTCAGGTGTTTTCCATCCTGAGCGGCCTCGTCGCCGAACGCGCCGGACTTCACTTTGATCCCGCGAACGCGTCCTTGTTCGCCGAGAAGGTGGGGGCCCGCGCGGTCGAGGCCGGCTTCGAATCGCTGCTGGATTACTACTATTTTCTGCGCTACGACGACCACGGCCGGCAAGAGCTGAACATGCTGGTCGAGGCGCTGGTGGTGGGCGAGACCTATCTGTTTCGCGAGCTGGCTCCGCTGGAGCTGGCGATCTCGCGCTTCGTGGTTCCCCAGGTGGGCGGCGGCCGCCGGCCACGAATCTGGAGCGCTGCCTGCGCCACCGGAGAGGAGCCGCACACCCTGGCGATGTTGCTGGCGGCGCGGGGACTCCTGGACGACGTCGATCTGCTGGCCAGCGACATCAACGCCGCGTCGCTGTCCCGGGCGCGCTCCGGACGTTTCAGCCGCCGGGCGGTGCGCACCGAGGTGCCGGCCTTCGCCGCCCCCTGGATGCAGATCTGCGAGCGCGACGTGGCCATCGACAGCCACCTGACCCGGGCCATCGACTGGCGGCAGATAAACCTGGTTGACGACGCCGCGGTGATCGGCCAGGGCACCTTTGACGTCATCTTCTGCCGGAATGTTCTGATCTATTTCAGCGACGAGACCGTACGTACTGTGATCAATCGACTGACCAACCGTTTGCGGGTGGGCGGCGCCCTGTTCGTGGGCATCTCTGAATCGCTGCTGCGATTCGGGACCGCCCTTCGTTGTGAAGAACACGAGGGCGTATTTCTGTACAGAAAGATTTCATGAGCAGTCCAGACAAGCTCCGGGTTCTGGTCGTCGACGATTCGGCCTTCGCGCGCAAGGTGCTGCGCGAGGCTCTGTCGCTCAGCCCGGCCCTGGAGGTCGTGGGCACGGCACGCGATGGGTTGGAGGCGCTCGAAAAGATCGCCGAGTTGAAACCCGACGTCATCACGCTGGACCTGATAATGCCCAACCTTGACGGCCTGGGCGTGCTGCGCGCCCTGCCCCCCGCGGGTGGACCGCGGGTGGTGGTGGTCAGCATCTCGGACAGCGACAGCGCGCTGTGCATCGAGGCATTGCAGATGGGCGCCGCCGATCTGGTGCAAAAGCCAACGGCGCTGGCCACCGATCGCCTGTACGAACTGTCCGGCGAGGTGGTGGCCAAGGTGATCGCCGCGGGCGCGGCGCGCCGGCAGCCTGCGGGCCCCTTGCCCACCGTGAGCGTCCTGCCCGCCGCCGCCGGCGGTGTGCGGCTGGTGGTGATTGGAACGTCGACGGGCGGTCCCCAGGCATTGACCCGTCTTTTGACCGCGTTCCCCGGTGACCTGCCTTGCGCGGTGGCTGTCGCCCTGCACATCCCTGCCGGATACACCGAGGCGCTGGCCCGTCGGCTGGACGAGGCGTGCGCGGTGCGGGTCTTCGAAGCGTCCGACGGCGCCCAGCTGGTCCCCGGAAGCGTGGCCATCGCGCGTGGCGGCATGCATCTGCGCATTCGCGCCGAAGGGCCCCTGATCCTGGCCGAGGTCAATGCCCAGCCCCTGAACTCGCGTTTCTATCCGTCGGTGGACATTCTCTTCGAGAGCGCCGCCGATTCGCTGGGTTCCGCCGCGCTGGGCGTCGTGTTGACCGGCATGGGAAACGACGGCGTCATTGGCGCCCGCGCGCTTCACAACAAAGGCGGTCGAATTCTGACCGAGTCGGAAGGATCGTGCGTCGTCTATGGAATGCCTCGCGCCATCGTGGAGGCCGAGCTGTCGGCCGGGGAAGCCCTGATCGAACACATGGCCGACGCCATCCTTCGTCATCTCTAGGAAAAGGGGGCCCGGCGACCAGCCGGCCTGGAATCCGGTAACCACGTGGTTATGTTCGCTGGATGACGCCACTTCGCTTCGTCCGGCTCGCGTTCTTTGCCGTGGGGGGCGCATCGTGAAATCCGCCATCCGGTTGGCCGTCGTTGCTCACAGCGGCAAAACGTTCGGGGGTGGCCTGGCAGAGCTGCGCAAGGTGCTGGCGAGCGCCGGTCATCGCCAGCCGATCTGGTGCGAGGTCTCGAAGAGCAGCAAGGCGAAGAAGGCGGTGCGCCGCGTTCTGAAGAAGGGCGCCAACCTGGTGTTCGTGTGGGGCGGCGACGGCATGGTCCAGAAATGCATCGACCAGCTGGCCGGCAAGGACGTCCCCCTGGCCATCATCCCCGCCGGCACGGCCAATCTGCTGGCCGGCAACCTGGGTATTCCCAAGGACATCGCCAAGGCGGTGCGCGTGGGGCTGCACAGCACGCCGCGGACGCTGGACGTCGGCGTGGTGAACGGCGAACGTTTTGCGGTCATGGCCGGGACCGGCTTCGACGCGCTGGTGATGCGCGACGTGGACGCCAGTCAGAAAGAGCAGATGGGTCGCGTGGCCTACCTGCGCAGCGGCATCAAGGCCATGCGGGCCAGGCGTGTGCGCGTGAAGATCCGCGTCGACGGCGCGGTCTGGTTCAAGGGCAAGATCAGCTGCGCGCTGCTGGGCAATGTCGGCACCGTCGGCGGCGGGCTGGAGGTCTTCCCCGACGCCTCGCCCACCGACGGCATGATGGAGGTCGGCGTGGTGACCGCCAACCGCACGTCGCAATGGCTGCGGGTCTTCTCGCGCCTGGCCCTGGGCCGCGTCGATCGCTCGCCCTTCGTGAAGACCACCAGGGGCAAGAAGATCGTCGTCGAGCTGGAGCGCAAGATGCCCTTCGAGCTGGACGGAGGCGCCCGCCCCTCGGCCAGGCGGCTGAAGGTCCGCGTCGAGCCAGGGGCCATCCGGGTGTGCGCGCCGGCGTCCGTCGCCACCAAGCGCCCGCCGCGCGCAAAGGCGCGCTCGCGGCGCGCCGTCGCGCCCGCGCCGCGGACCGTGGAGACGGAACAGGCTGCCGCGCCGCCGACCGAGGCGGCGACCAGGAATGGCGCTCCGACGGCAGGAGAGCGCCCATCGGTTTCATGAGGAACCTCGACCATCGATGAGCACCGCCAGCTGCGTTCGCGAGACCCGGCGCCTGACCGGGGACGATGCGTGGACCACCCTGAGGGTCGCCGGCGGCGTCAAGCTGGTGCGGGATGCGTTTGTCCGCCTGCGCGCCGCCGACGGGTTCAGTCACGCGCGCTCGCTGGCGTTCGCGATGTCCCTCATCTTCGTGCAGGGATTGATCGCGCTGGTCGGACTGGCGGTTGCCTGCGGACAGATTGGCTTCAGCCGCACCGTCCTGGGCGCCATCGGGCACGCGGTGCCGGGGCCGGCCGGCAGCCTTCTGGTCAGGACCTTCGCGCAGGCACAGAAAGTGGGGCTCGAACACCGCTGGCTGCCGCTGGCCTTCGGACTTTTCGGGACCATGGTGACGGCCACGACCGCGACCGCGCAGCTCACCCGCGGGATCAACCGCCTCTACGGCATCGAGAAGGACGGACCGTTCATCCGCAAGTACGGCCGCGCGCTGTTCCTGGCTGTCCTGGTGCTGGTGGCGCTGGTGGGCGCCGCCGCCGTCCTCACCCTGGGACGTCAGGTCTCGGGAGACGCCGGCCGCGAAGGGAACCTGGCCTGGCATCTCCTTCGCTGGCCGGCCGCGCTGGCGCTGGGCGCGGCGGCGTACGGCGGCATCCTGCACTGGGCGCCGCGCCGCCAGCAGCCGCGATGGTCGTGGCTGATCTTCGGCGGGTTGATAGGCGTGTCGGGATGGATCGTCGTGACGATCGCCTTCAGCGTGGTCGTCCAGGCCAGCTCCTCGTTCGGCGAGGTGTACGGACCGCTGGCGGGGGTCGTGGCGCTGCAGATCTGGACCTTCTTCTCGGCCGTCGCCATCCTCTTCGGCGCCGCCATCGCCGCCCAGCTGGAGGCCGTCCGCTCCGGGACCCGGTCGCCGCGGCGCGAATAGTGCGGCCGCACTGCCTTCACAGGCCGGGGTGGCGCGCGCTGATCTGGACAGGCGTCCTGGCCACGGCGCTGGGCGCCGGCCCCGGCGTGGCGGTGGCCGCACCGTCCGACAATCCCGGCGCCGACGATTCGCGCGCCATCGACGATGCCCTGTGCGCGGACGCCATCCTCGCCGATACGTGGAACAGCGCCTGGGCGATGTCCTTCACGGTCACGGCGGTGGGCAGCGCCGGCTATGCCACGTTCTCTCCGGGAAACAAGCTGGACGCCGACTCGCGTGCGGCCTTGTACGTGACCGCCACCAAGGCCACGGCAGGTGCCATCGCCAAGTGGGTGGCGCCGCTTCACCTCGACGCCAAGGAGTTTTGCCCGGACGGCCATCCTGGCCTGGCCCGGGACCGCAGGGCGCTGCTGGCCGACGCCGCGCAACGCGAACAGCGCGCGATCCTGCCCGGCCTCGTCGGCGGTCTCTTTCTCAACTCGCTGGGCCTGCTGTATCTCGGCTACCAGCGCCACGCCTGGGAGAACGCCTGGCTCTCGTTCGGGGTCGGCACGGCGGTCTCCGTGGTGTCGACGCTGACGGCGCCGACACGGGCCTGGCGCCTGAACCGCCGGCTCGGTCGCCTGCCTCACCTGGCCGCGATTCCCATGGTCGGGGGCGACCGGCTCGGCGTCGCGATCGCGGCGAGGTGGTGGTGACGCGTCCTCAGTAGAACGTGATCTCGTCGACCGAGTAGTCCAGGTTCGGACCGGACAGGCTGGCCCAGTTCAGCGCCATGATGATGCCCTGGAACGTGGCGGGGGCGCCGAATCCCGACTGGGCCAGCTCGCTGAAGGCCACCTGATATCGCTGCCAGCTGGTCCCCAGCTGCACCCGTTTCAAGGGGTGGTCATAGCAGCTGGCGGTGCAATCACCCCCGTCGGCGACGGCCTGGGTCTGGGGAATGGCCACCTGTAACGAGATCTTGTTGTCTGACCCGGAGATCCCTTTGGCCCAGAAGCTGATGCCCTGGAAGACCGAGGCGTCGGTGCAAAGAATCCTGACGCCTATGCCGCCGCCGTAACTTTGAAAGCCCTGCCCGCTCAGGCGCACGGCCCGCGCGGTTCCCGA
>DATLVT010000088.1:0-4962 GCA_035577105.1 Polyangia bacterium | reverse complement strand
GTCTTGCCGTCGACCCTCACCTCACCCTCGAAACGGCGAAACATGCGGCGCATGAAGGGCCCGGTCACCACCGCCGAGGCGAAGCAGCGCAGGATGACCCAGACCGCCCGCAGCGGACCGTACCCGTTGGGGCCGTAGTACTCGACCAGGAAATTGGCCAGCAATCCATTGCCGAAGATGAACCCGTACCGGTCCCCGACCCTGACACAGCGCTTGCGTACGGTGGCCGGCGGGCGCCCGTTTCTTTGGGCATCGACCAGCGAGGCCAGCATGACCTGCGGGCGCTCCTTCAATTTCAGTGACGACGCCACCACGTTCATGGTCCCGCCGCACAGCAACGCCAAGGGCGGCAACGGATCGCCCTTCCAGGCGTTGATGAGGGCGCTCAGCGTCTTGTGCAGGGTGCCGTCACCGCCGTGAATGGCGATCACCGACGGTGGCGCCCCGGCGTGCAGCGCGGCGGCGGCGACGGTCAGCTCGTCGAGAGACTTTGGCGCCAGCACCCGCCCGGCGTCGCCCAGGATGGTTTGAAACTTGGCCGCCAGCCGCGGGTCGCGCCGGTTGGCGCGCGCGGTTGGGTTGACGAAGACCGCAATCACAAGCGCTCAGCTCAGCTCAGTTCAGCTCGGTCCAGGTCAGCCGTCAGAGGGCGCGTCGTCCGGGCTCTCGTCCTCGTCCCCATCGGCCGCCCCGGCGGTGGCGGTCATCTTCGGGTACCAGCCTTCAAAGACCTCGGCGATCTGCCGCGCCTGTTTTTCGCTGGAGATGTTGAAGGACGATTGCTTGCGATAGCTGCCCTTGGATTTCTTGAACCGGACGATGGCCATCTTCGGCGCACGGAACTTTCCGCTCTGCCGGTCCAGCTCTTGAAAGAGGAACATGATGGTCGCCCAGCCGCCCTTGGTCAGGACGACTCTGTCGATCTCCTTGCGGACCAAGACGCCTTCGTCTTCATAGTTGTAAGTCAGCTCTTCCAGGGTCTCCGCCATGCTGGTCTTCCACCTTCCGTTTCAGCTCAGGTTTCGGTTCTCGGTTTCGATCAGGTCAGCTGGTGCTCGATGGCCGCGCGATCGTCGGGCGTGATCTCCACGAACTCGACGCCGATGCCGCTCGGCTCGTCGCTGCTGCCGCGGGTGGTCCGCACCACGCGCGCGTGCGCGCAGACGTGCCGGCCGTCGGGCAGCGTGAAGTCGAGGCAGAGGAGCTCGCCGACCTCCAGCAAGACCTGCGAAGGCAGGAAGGCCCCGCCCGGGGAGATCTCGGCCGTCTCATAGCCGATGCCGCCCGCCACCCGCCTGGTCGGATCGGTCACCCGGACCGGCAGTCGCAAGCTGATTCTCGCGTGGCTGCGGCTGTCGCGCCGGACGTGGGCCATCACGGATGCAGCTCGACGGTCATCGAGGAGCGAACCTCGACGGACAGTCGCGTCGGAATCCCGAGCAGCGAATTCTTCACGCGGTTGCGCCTGACCACGTCCAGCGACGCGGGCACGGCCACGCCGCGCGCCGGTTTTTGATCGCCGAACAGGCGGGCCAGCTGGGCGTGCGGAACGATGATGATGCTCTCGCCGGTGTTGGCCCCGGCGCCGACCGAACAGGCCAGCGCCACGGTGGCGCCGAAGGGACGAATCTCGAGCGTGGTGCCCGGCCCGCCGGCCACCGCCACCACCAGCCCCTCCGACGTGTCGATCTTGATCCCGGCGCTGGCCGTCCCCCCGTTGATGGTGATGACGCGCGGAACGGTGGGGACCGGGATCTCCTCGATGGCCAGCTCGGAGTCGGCGGTCAGCAGCGCCAGCCGTTCAGGCAAGGTCTCGATGCGCAGGGGACCGGCCTCGGCGACGACACCACCCACCACCGTGGCGACGTCCGGATAGAGACGGGGGAAGGGCCGCACCACCGCGTCCGTGTTGGGAAGCCCGATGCCGATGCCGCTCATCTCTTGCAGCTCGATCGACCCGCCGCGCGCCAGCAGCGAGCTGGCCGACAGATCAACGTCGCGCAGGGCGCAGTCATGGTCGGGCTCGGCGGCCGCCAGCGGATCGACGATCCCCAGGACGTCAGCGCGATCGATCCCGGCGATGGCGGCGCGGAAGGCCAGCACGGAGACGCTGGCCGTCTTCTGCGGGCTGGCGTCGATGCGGACCGAGACCTCGCCCGTCAGCGCGCTGGGCGGCGCCGCCACGTCGGGCGGGCGCGGCCCGGCGTCGCAACCGGAGCCGGCGCCGGTCAGCCCGAACGCCAGCGCCAGCGCCAGGGCCGTCAGCGCTGTCACGTTCGATCGCAGCGCACAGGCCAGCGCGCGCACCCGTTTCGGGCCGCCAGGCGGTCGCTGCTGCGAAAAATGGGAAGACATACTGGACCCGAGAAGACCCCACACTATACCGGTACCCGGCCTCCGTGGCCATATTCTGCTGCACCCCCGACCCCGTGCCCCCGGGATTTTGCCCGCGCCGAAACGTGATAAGTAGTGTTTCGAAAATGTCACGGATAAAGCCGGAGGAAGTGCGCGAGATCGCGACGCTGGCTCGGTTGCGTTTGACCGATCAGGAAGTCGACCGCATGACCCACGATCTTGACGCCATTTTGGGCTACGTGGCCGCCCTCAAAGAGCTGGACACCAGCGACGTCGAACCGATGACCCACGCCGTCCCTTTCGACTGTCCGCTGCGGCCGGATGTGGCCCAGGCGTCCCTGCCACTGGATGACGCCCTGAAGAACGCCCCCCGGCGGGAGGCCAGCTTTTTTCAGGTGCCGCGAATCATTGCCTCGTCCCCCTCATCCGGGGGCGGCGGCGATGTCTCGGGCGGCGGGAGTGCCGGAGAGGACCTGCCGTGATCGATCCGCGTAACAGCTCCATCGCCGCCATCGCCGACGGCGTCCGGGCCGGCAAGCTGCGCGCCCGCGACGTGGCCAGCGCCTACCTGGATCGCATCGAACGGTGCAACGGAGCCCTGGGCGCCTACCTGCTGGTCGACGGCGAGGGGGCGCTGCGCCGGGCGGCGGCCGTCGATCAGAAGGTCGCGGCCGGTGACGATCCAGGGCCGCTGGCCGGCGTCCCCATCGGCGTGAAGGACATCTTCGTCACGCGCGGCCTGGAGACCACCTGCGGGTCGAAGATCCTGCGCGGTTTTGTCCCGCCCTTTGAATCGACGGTGACCGATCGTCTGGCCAGGGCCGGCGCGGTGGCCCTGGGCAAGCTGAACATGGACGAGTTCGCCATGGGCTCGTCCAACGAGAACAGCTCGCGCGGTCCCGTGCGCAACCCCTGGTCGCTGCAGCACATCCCGGGCGGCTCGTCGGGCGGCTCGGCGGCGGCGGTGGCGGCCGGCCTGTGCGCGGGCGCGCTGGGCACCGACACCGGCGGGTCGATCCGTCAGCCGGCGGCCATGTGCGGCGTGGCCGGGATGAAGCCGACCTACGGGCGGGTCTCCCGTTACGGCGTCATCGCCTTTGCCTCTTCGCTGGACCATCCGGGTCCGTTCGGGCGGACGGTGGAGGACGTGGCGGCCCTGCTGGAGGTGATGGCGGGCGCCGATCCGCTGGACGCCACCAGCATTCCAGCGCCGGTGGGCGCCTATCGCCAGGCGGTGCAGGCCGGTCGCGCGGGTGGGCTGGCCGGCGTTCGCCTGGGCGTTCCCGACGAATATTTTCAGCCGGGCATGGACGCCGAGATCGAAGCGGCCGTGCGCGCCGCCATGGACGAGCTGGGCCGCGCCGGCGCCAAGCTGGTGCCCGTTTCGCTGCCCCACACCAGGTACGCCATCGCCACCTATTATCTGATCTGTACCGCCGAGGCGTCGTCCAACCTGGCCCGTTACGACGGCGTCCGGTACGGCCATCGCGCCGACGGTGTTCGCTCGCTGGAAGAGCTTTACGCGCGGACGCGCGGCGAAGGTTTCGGCCTGGAACCAAAGCGGCGCATCATGCTGGGCACGTACGTCCTGCGCGCCGGTTACTACGAGGCCTATTACGGCAAGGCGCTGCGGGTGCGGCGCAAGGTGGCCGACGATTTCACCGCCGCCTTCAGCAAGTGCGACGCCATCGTCACCCCGACGTCGCCGGTGCCGGCCTTTCGTTTTGGCGAGCGCATGGGCGACCCTTTGCAGATGTACCTGGCCGACGTGCTGACCGTGGCGCCCAACCTGGCCGGCATTCCGGCCCTGTCGCAGGCCTGCGGGTTCACCAGGAGCGGCCTGCCCATCGGTCTGCAGATCATGGGGCCGCCTCTCGGCGAGGAGATCTGTTTTCGCGTGGGCGGCGCCTACGAGGCGCGCACCGACTGGCACACGCGCTTGCCGCCCGAGCACGGCGCGGGGAAGGCGTCATGAGCACGCTGGAGAAACACCTCGAGAAGTACGAGGTGGTCATCGGCCTGGAGGTCCACGCCCAGCTGGCCACGCAGTCGAAGATCTTCTCCTGGTCGTCGGCCGCCTTCGGCGCCGAGCCCAACACGCACACCGATCCGGTCTGCCTGGGCATGCCGGGGACGCTGCCGGTGCTGAACACCGCCGCCGTCGAATCGGCCGTGCGCCTGGGACTGGCCGCCGGGTGCAAGATTCGCCAGCGCTGCCGGTTTGCCCGCAAGCACTACTTTTATCCCGACCTGCCCAAGGGGTTTCAGATCTCGCAGTTCGACGAACCGATCTGCGAGGGTGGGGCCATCACCTTCCGCCTGCGTGGCGAGACGCGCTCGGTCCGCCTGGTGCGCATTCACCTGGAAGAGGACGCTGGAAAGAACCTGCACGCCGCCGCGGGCGTCAGCTTCGTCGACTACAACCGGGCCGGGGTTCCGCTGTGCGAGATCGTCAGCGAGCCCGACGTCCGCTCCGCCGAGGAGGCGGCCGAGTACGTGCGCGCGGTGCGGGCGCTGGTCCGTTACCTCGGCATCTGCGACGGGAACATGGAAGAAGGCTCGCTTCGCTGTGACGCCAACGTGTCCTTGCGGCTGCGCGGCGCGACC
>DATLVT010000087.1:0-8128 GCA_035577105.1 Polyangia bacterium | reverse complement strand
GCAGTATATATGCCGGCCTGGTCGACGGAAGCGGTCAGCCAAAAAGGCTAGGGCGCCGTCGGACAGCCGAGTCGGTCCTTGCCCACCGCCAGATCGTCCATCCACAATTCCAGGGCGCCGCTGGACGCCTGATATTGTTGCCAGCCAAGCGTCAGGTTGGAAAAGATCGGGCCGGTCCAGGGCTTGCCCACGTCGCCCTGGTTGACGCAGCGGTTGCCCATTCCCACGATGTCGGCGTCGGCCAGCAACGTGCCGTCGAACCACAGGTGCATCTCGTTCTTGTTGCCGTCGAATTGCCATTCCACGCAGACCCAGCGCTGGGCGGGAATGGCCATCGCCGACGGCTTTGAACAATCGATGGTGGCGCTGCCGGTGGGCGTGGTGCGAACGGTGTATCCGGCCAGCACCTTGCCGAACTGACCGCCCCAGCCGTATTTCCCCCACAGCGTCGATCCCGGGATGGTCCCCGCCGCCTGGATGCTGTTCCAGTGGTAATTCCCGCCCGGCGTCGCCGTCAGCCACAGCATCACCCGGCCGAACATGACGTTGCCGGCGATGGGAAACAGCGGCGCGCCCTCCTTGACGATCACCGCGGACGGCGTTCCGGCGGCCGCCTTGATGTGCAGGGATCTTGTTCCCTTCCAGGCCTTGGTGGCGTCCACGGTCAACGTGGCGGCGGTGGCGGTTGGCTTCCACGCCGCCATCAGATCGGCGGGCGTGCCGTAAGACTCGAAGTCATCGCACAGCAACGTTCCGGCCGGGCAGGCACCGCCGGTGTCGGTGGCGCTGCCGTCATTGGCGACGCCCAGGTCGGGGGCGGTGCCGCCGCCGGCGCCGCCGCTTCCGCCGCTGGACGTGGTGGTTTCGTCTTTCAGATCCCCGGCGAGGTTTGCGTCCATCGAACCGCCGGAACCGGAGCCTCCCGAGCTGCTGGAACTGCCACCGCCGCCGCCGCCGCCGTTACCCCCCGCAGGGAGCGTGTTCCCACTGGAAGCACAAGCCGACGCGCACAAACCGACCAGGGTCCACAATGCTCCGCGACCCATCATTGTTGTTGCTGACTATCCTTGCACCTGTCTTTGCGCCCGCGCAACGCTGGCGGCGCGGTCGCTCCCCGGAAATGTTCGCAGTAATTCGTTTTGCTTTGGGCACGCAGCCCGCAGACACCTCGCCGGCCGGTGCCGTTTCCGCGGAATCCACCCCGGACTTCCACCCCGATATTGCCCATCCACGGAAACGGCCCGCGCCAGACGAAGCGGCTCTCGAGCGCGGACGACTATACGGATGTTCAGGTTACGGGGCAATCGAAATGTCGCCCAAAAAGATCGGCTCGGGCTGCAAGACGATCCCGAATTGATCGGTCACGGCGCGCCGCACGCGCGCCGCCAGCGCCAGCAGCTCGGCGGTGGTGCCGCCGCCGTGATGAACCAGGGCCAGGGCGTGCCTGGTCGACACGCCGACCGCGCCCTGACGCAGTCCCTTGCTGATCCCGGCGCGCTCGATCAGCCAGCCCGCGGACAGCTTGATGCGTCCGTCGCTGGTCGGGAACCGTGGCAGCTCGCCGGCGCTGGAGATGAACCCCGTGGCCAGCAGACGATCGACCAGGGTTTCCGCATCGGTGACGGCGACGATCGGGTTCGTGAAGAAAGAACCGACGCTGCGCCGGTTGGGATCGGCGGGATCGATCACCATCGACTTGCTCCGGCGCAGGCGCAAGACGGTGGCGCGAACCTCCGCCAGCGACGGGCGCGCGACACCCGCCAGGGCGGTGGCCAGCTCTGCATAGCGGAGCTCGGGCGCGCCGCCGGGTCGCAACCCGAACGTGACCGACAGGACCACGTACCGCTGGGGCTGCCGGCGGAAGAGGCTGTCCCGATAGCCAAAGGCGCACGCGCTGGCGGGGAGATCGACGATGGCCAGCGTCTGCCGATCGACGGCGCGCACGCTGCGAATGGTGTCGGCCACTTCTTGCCCGTAGGCCCCCACGTTCTGTATGGGGGTGGCGCCGGTCAGGCCGGGGATCCCCGACAGGCACTCGAGGCCCGCCAGATCGCGGGTCACCGTGTCGGCGACGAACGCATCCCAGGGTTCGCCCGCCTGCGCCTGCACCAGCGCCAGGTCGGCGGCGGCGGGCGCATGGACGACGCCGCGCGACTGCAGATGAATTACCAGGCCGTCAAATCCAGCGTCGGCCACCACCAGGTTCGATCCACTGCCCAGGACGAACGCCGCCAGCCCGCGCTCCGCCGCCCAGCGCAGGCCATCAAGGACGGTCGCCTCGTCGGCGGCCGGCAAGAAAAAGCGGGCCGGCCCACCCAGCTGCAACGTGGTCAGCGACGCCAGCGGGACGTTCTCGACAATCGCGGCCGGGACGGGGGGCACCCCAGCAGCCTACAGAGGCCAGCCCTGATCGTGCTAGTTCTTGCGAATGGGTGGTTCGTCCGGTTCTTCCGATGAGCTGATTTCCCGCGACCTGGCGGTGTTCTGGCACCCCTGCAGCCAGATGCACGACTATCGGGACTTCCCGCCGCTGGTGGTGGTCGGTGCCCGTGGGTTGCGCCTGCGTCTGGACGACGGCCGGGAGATCCTGGACGGCATCTCCAGCTGGTGGTGCAAATCATTTGGCCACGGCCACCCCCATCTGCGGCAGGCCCTTCTGGCGCAGGCGGACGCCTTCGAGCACGTCATCACCGCCAACACCACCAGCGCCCCGCTGGTCCGCCTGTGCGAGCGCCTGCTGGCGGCGGCCAACGGCCAGCCACCGACGACCTGGTCGGCGCGGGCGTCGGCCGGGCGGCGCTCGGGTCATTTCGGTAAGGTTTTTCTGGCAGACAACGGATCGACCGCCGTCGAGATCGCCCTCAAGATGGCCGTGCAGGCGCAGGCCCAGCGCGGGCAGCCGGGGCGGACCCACCTGGCGGCGCTGCAGAACGGTTATCACGGCGAGACGGTGGCCACCTTGTCGGTCGGTGACTGCGGGCTCTACGCTGATCCGTATCGCGCGCTGATGTTCCCGGTCAGCAAGCTCTCTGGGCTGCCGTATCGGTCTGGTCCCACGGCGGCCGACTGGATGGACGCCGCCGCGGAGTGGCCGGCCATCGAAGCGCAGCTCAGCGCCGTCGCCGACCGCCTGGCCGCGGTGATCTACGAGCCGGTCCTGCAGGCGGCGGGGGGCATGCGCCTTTACAGTCCAGATCTGTTGCGTCGCCTGCGGGCCTGGGCGACCGACCACGGCGTCTATCTGATCGCCGACGAGATCGCCGCCGGCCTGGGGCGTTGTGGCGCGATCCTGGCCAGTCACCTGGCCAGTCATCTGGACCATTCGGCGCTGCCGGATTTCGCCGTGCTGTCAAAAGGACTGACCGGCGGCTTCTTGCCGCTGTCGGCCGTGCTGACCACCGACGAGATCGCCGCGCTGTTCGACGCCGATTACGGCGCGGGGCGGGCCTTTCTGCATTCGAACACGTACACGGGCAACGCGCTGGGCGTCGCGGTCGCCAACGCGGCCCTGGATCTGTTCACCGACGAGGACATTCTGTGCGCCGTGGCCACCAACGGCCCGCGACTGGCGGCGGGGCTGGCGGGGCTGGCCTCATCGCGCTCGTTCGTGCGCAACGTTCGTGGCTGCGGCATGGTCGCCGCCGTCGATCTGTGCGACGCCGACGGGGGTCCGCTGGACCCGCGCCGACGCACCGGCTACGCGGTCTATCGCGAAGCGGTGGGGCGCGGGGCGCTGCTGCGTCCTCTGGGCGACACCATGTATCTGTTCCCTCCGCTCAACACCTCGCCCGGTGACATCGACGCGCTGGTGACCGTGCTGGGGGACAGCGTGGATGCCGTGCTGCGCGGTTGACGTTCGACGACGAAAGTGATCTTTGCCCAACGGAATCGGCGCCCAGGTTCCACTGTTATCTTGGTGACGCCTGTTCGTTTGGTTTTGATCGCAGCGCTGGGCGCGTCTTCCTGTGCCCGCTCGCCAGGCGCAAACGGCAGCGGCGGCCAGACGGGGACGGGCGGCGCGGTCAACGCGGACGTGGGTGGCGGCAGCGGTGGGGCCGGCAGTGGAACGGGCGGCGTCGATGCCGCGCCGGTCGCCGATGCGGGGGGAGCGACCGGCGGTGGCGGTGCCGGTGGACTGGCGGGCGACGCGGGCAGCGACGCGGGTGGCGGCTGTTCGACGCCGGGAACGCTCTGCTGGGATTTCGAGGAAGGAAAACTGCCGGCCGGCTGGACGCCGTATCGGAACGAATTCACCGGCACCCTGCTGGTCGACAGCACGCGCGCGCACCGGGGCACGTTTTCGCTGCACGCCCAGGATCTGCGCGGCGGCGTCGAGGGCCAGCAGGGCGGACCGAAGAAGACCGTCCGGTTCGATCTGCCTGCCAGCTTTGGGCCCACGCTGTGGGGGCGAGCCTTCGTCTACACCACGCCGGCACGCCCCAGCTCGCACGCCGGAATTTTCAACGCGCGCTATCCCCGTCCGGGCACACCCGCGGTCACCGCCATCGACAAGCTGGACTGGTACGAGGTGGCGACGTACACGCAAAAATACATGACGGTCTGGCACCCGCCTGAACCGCCCGGGTATCCCGAATGGGTCCAGGTGGCCGACGCGCCCATCGTGCTGGACGACTGGGCGTGCCTGGAATGGGTGTTCGACGGCGCCAACGGAGCCAATCTCCAGGCGGCCGATCCGCGCCTGTGGCTGAACGGCGTCGAGCTGGGCTGGCCCGCACCGTTCGTCTTCTCGGACCCGGCGACCACGACGCGCCCCACGCAGGAGAAGGCACAGAACTTCACGCTGCTGGAGGTCGGCGCCTATCTGTATCAGGGGCTTCCCGTGGCCACGAACTGGTGGATCGACGACCTGGCCGTCGGCAAGCAGCGCATCGGCTGTAACTGATCCGACTGGTCGTCGTTCAGTTCGTGGTGGCCTGGTGCTGATCGATGCAGACGCCGCTGGTGCCATTGGCCATGCAGGCGCCGGTGCCGGGGTTGATGCAGGCGATGGCGGGGCAGACGCCGGGCTTGCAGCCGGCGGCGTTCCAGCGCGCGCGAATCTCGTCCAGCGTCTTGGTGCTCTGCACGTGGGTCACGCAGTTTCCACAGGGCAGCGAAGCGCTGGCGGTGGCCTGACATTCGGCGGCCACCGACGCCGCCAGCGGGTTGCACATCTTGGCTTCGGTGAACGCGGCGTTGTATTCGGCGATCATCTCCTGGCAGGTCTTGCCCCCGGTGTCGGAAGGGTGATCGGCGGCCGCGTCCATGTTGCCGCCCGATCCATTGCTGCCACCGCTGCCGTTGGCGCCCCCGCTGCCTTGCGCCCCGCCCGAGCCGCTGGACCCGCCGGAACCGACAGCGCCGCCTGACCCAGATGTGCCGCCCGTCCCGGTGCCGGCTCCGCCGCTGCCGGTGGCGCCGCCGCTGCCACTTGCGCCTCCCGATCCGCCGCCTGAACCGGCGGCACCGTCATTGCCGCCATTCGAGACTTGTCCGCACGCCAGAAGGAGGAAACAGGGCACAGCGAGCCATCCGGGGTTTCTCATGGCCAGACAGTGTAGCAACGGTTGTGCCCGCGCAAGATCAGCCGCGTTGCGGGCCGGAGGGCCGGATCGGCGCCACCTCTGCTGCCGTCGTCTCGAATTTCCGAGGGGGCCAGCGCCACCCCGATCCCACCACGCCGACATGAGGGAGATCCGCGCCGCCGCGCTGCTACGCGCGCCGATCTGGTAGGTTTCCGCATGGCTTTGGCCTTTTCGCTGCTGGGGCGTGATCCCGGTTCGCGGGCACGTCGCGGGCGATTGCACACCGGGCGCGGCGTGATCGAAACGCCGGTCTTCATGCCCGTGGGAACGCGGGCGACGGTGACCGGATTGACGCCCGCCGATCTGCTGGCGATGAACGTGCCGATCTTGCTGGCCAACACCTACCACTTGTTGCTTCGCCCGGGAGCCGAGCTCTTCCGCCGCGTGGGCGGCATCCACAATTTCATGCGCTGGCCCGGTCCGGTGCTGACGGATTCGGGCGGCTATCAGATCTTCTCGTTGCCGGCCGAGCGCCAGCTGTCCGAAGACGGTGCGCACTTTCGCAGCTACGTCGACGGGCGGATTCACCACCTGTCGCCCGAGGAATCGATCGAGATGCAGACCGCGATCGGCTCCGACATCATGATGGTGCTGGACGAATGCATCAACGCCACGCTGGATGAAGGCGCCGTGCGGGCCGCCATGGAGCGCACCCACCGCTGGGCCCTGCGCAGCCTGGCCGCGCGCTCCAACCCTGCTCAGGCGCTGTTCGCCATCGTGCAGGGCGGCCTGGTTCCCTCGCTGCGGGCAGAGTCGGTCCGCTTCTTGACGGCGCATCCGTTCGACGGGTTCGCCATCGGCGGCCTGGCGGTGGGCGACACGCGCGCGCAGCGCGAGGAGATGACCGCCTTCGCCGTCGATCTGCTGCCGGCGGAAAAGCCGCGCTATCTGATGGGCGTGGGGACGCCGCCCGATCTTCTGTACGCCATCGGCTGCGGCGTGGACATGTTCGACTGCGTGATACCGACGCACCTGGCCTGGCAGGGGACGGCCTTCACCTCGACGGGCCGGGTCCGCATCACGCGCGGGCCCAACCGCCTGTCAGATCAGCCGCTGGACGAACGCTGCGCCTGCGCCACCTGCACCACGTTTTCGCGCGCCTATCTTTATCACCTCTATAAATGCAGCGAGCCGCTGGGGCCGCGGCTGCTGTCCATTCACAACCTGCATTACTACCTGGATCTGATGCAGCAGGCGCGCGCCGCCATCGACGCCGGCGTGTACGCCGCCTTCGCGCGCCAGCGCCTGTCCGAGATCGATCGCCACGAGCACGCGGCGGATCGGGCGGGTATCCGGGCGTGACCGCGGACCCCACCGGGAATCACGAGGTGGTGCGCACGCGCGGCGGGGCGCCGGCCGTGCGCAGCCTGGCCTACGGCGAGATCATGCACCCAGGCGTCGGTCCTCTGATCGAGGCCGAGCAGCTGTACGTCCAGCAATCGCGCCTGGCCGAGCGTCTGCGCGCCGCGCCTGGAGAAACGCTGGTGCTGTTCGACGTCGGCCTGGGGGCCGGGTCAAATGCGGTCGCGGCGCGCGCGGTGTCCGAGGCGGCGCCCGCCGGCGCCGCGCGTCTGGAGGTGGTCAGCTTCGAGCGCGACCTGGGCGCCCTGGAACTTGCCCTGGAGCACGGGGCGGACTTCGGGCTGGACGGCGAGGCGGGTCAGGCGGCGCGCGCGTTGATCAACGACGGTCGGCATGAAACGCCGCGCACGCTGTGGCGGCTGGCGCGCGGCGATGCGCTGGAATCGCTGGCGCAGGAACGCGCGCTGGCCGACCTGGTCTTCTGGGATCCGTTTTCGCCGCGGGTGAACGGGCCGCTGTGGACGGTCGCCGCCTTTGCTGCCGTCCGGCGCCTGGCGGGACCCCGTTGCCTGTTGCTGACCTACAGCGCGTCGACGGCGGTGCGGGCGGCGATGTTGCTGGCTGGTTGGGCGGTGGGGATCGGCGACGGCATCGGTGACAAGGCGCAGACCACGGCCGCCGCTGTCGACGCCGCCCAGCTGAGCCGGCCGCTGGAACAGGCCTGGCTGCGCCGGCTGCAGCGCCCGGACACTCCGTGGCCGGCGGACGCGCCGGCCGACGCCTTGGCGCGCGCGCGCTCGGCGCCGCAATTCGGCGGCGGTGCACTGGTGCCCTAGTCCCGCCGTCATTCCGTCTGCGCCGGGCCGGCACGGGAAAAGCAACGTTTCGCAACGGTGGCCCGAAGACTGAAGGTGCTGTTGCCCTACTGGTGCACCTGCTTCGCGGTCGGGATCGCGGTCAGTGCGCTGTTCTCGTTCGCGGTCGGTCCTTGCATCGCCTTGGCCGTGGCGGCCGCCGCCTTCGCGGCGCTGCTGGCCTGGCGCGGGGCCTGGCGGACCGGTGTCGGGTTTCTGCTGGTCGAGGTGGGGGCCTTGCTGGCCTGTCGGGCCGCGCCGCCCGAAGGGATGATCCCCGCGGATGCCGTTGTCGCGGGGCGCGTCGACGCCGGTCGCCCATCTCTGATCGAAGGCGTGGTTCAACACGGGCCGGAGTCGGCGACGCGGGGGACACGGCTGGTGGTG
>DATLVT010000086.1:0-8326 GCA_035577105.1 Polyangia bacterium | reverse complement strand
TTCCTTCTTGATCGCCTACTGGGCCTCGGCAATGTAGCCGTCCGCGGGATCGGTCGAGGAGAGGTTGGCCCCCAGCATCTGCTTGTAGCGCTGGAAGTACCCGATGGCCGCGTTCTCCTTGGCTGGCAAATCCATGTTCGGCATCTTCTCGGCGTCCAGATACAGGATGCCGAGGTTGAACACCGCGTCGGCATAATTGGGGAAGAGCTGGAGGGCCTTCTGGTACTCGGCCAGGGCGCGTTCGTATTCCTTGTTGCCGCGGTAGGCATCACCCAGATTCAAGTGAGCCTTCGCGAACCCCGGTTGCAGCTGGGTCGCCCGCTCCAGAACCGGCGCCGCCTCTTTGTAATTCTTGGCGGTCAGATACTGCGCGCCCAGGTTGCTCCACAGGATGGCGTTGTCCGGCCGCGCATCCGCCGCCTTCTTCAAGAGCGCGATGGCCCCGGGGGTGTTCTTCTGGTCGATCTCCAGGAACGCCAGCAGCTGGTAAATCTCCGACTTCTCCGCGTCGGAGGCCCCGTTGGCCTGCATCATCTCCCACAGCTTCTTGGTCCACTCGTACTTGTGCAGCTTGTAGTAGGCCTTGGCCATCACCAGCATGGCCGGCGTGTAACGCTCGTTCTTGTTCAGGGCCGCCTTGGCCTGGGCGACCGCCTGGTCGTAGCGGCCGGCGCGCAGCAGCTGATCAGCCTGCTCGGTCTCCGCGGTGGGAATCACCGTCGGTGGTGGCTGCCGCCGCTTGCGGGGGGCGTCGCCCGTGGCGGGCGGAGCGTCAGCAGTTGCCGGGGGCGCCGGCGTGGGGGCCGCTTGCTGGGCGACCGCGACGGTCCCCGCGAAAACAATGGCAAGACCGGCGGAGAACGCTCCTGCTGTGACCCCCGATTTCCCCCCCGCGCGCATCACGGGTACTCCACGCCGATGCGCTCGTCTTTGATGAAGGGAAATTCATCGGGCAGGTACTTTGACAAGTTCTCGCGCGCCTTCTTGACGTATTCGTTGGTCACGCCCAGCTGCACCGCGCGGGAAAGGGTGTCCTTCCATCGCTTCTTGGCCTCGTCCTCGACCGGGGTGACGAACTGGTAGACGGCGTCCTTGTATTGCCCCTCGACCATACCGCAGTCGTCCGGGTTGGCTTTGCAGGCCATCTTGGCCAGCTTCTTCACGTCGTCAGGCGGGTTGTTGGCCGCTTTGATCAGCTTCTGGGCGAACTCGTAGTAGATGTCGCCGCTGCGCAGGAACGCCGCCAGGGTCCAGGTGGCGTCTTTGTAGTTCCAGATCTTCTGGTACTCCTCGTTCAACGCCTTCGACTCCGCGGTGAACGCCTCGAAGGTCTTCTTGATCTGCTCGGGCTTGCTGCCGAACTTCAGCTCTTTCTTCTGGAACGCCTTGAACTTCTCCTCGACGATCAGGAAGTCGGCCTTGGCGGCAAAGCCAGCGGCCGGCGTCGCCGACGGCAATTTGCGCGAGATGAACTCGTCACGAACGCGCTTGTACGCCGCCAGGGTGGCGTTGCGATCCTTCGAGGTCTGCTCGGTGATCACGGCCTGCTTCATGTAGGCCTGCACCACGAACTCGCCGGCCGGCGGCTGGTTGCTGTACTTCTTGATGAAGTCCTTCAGGCAGGCGGACTGCTTGGCGTTGTCGTGTGATTTTTCGTAGGCGTTGCAGGCGAAGAAATAGGCCTGGGCGCTGTCCTGAGGCTTGTCAGAGATCGCCTCGGAGTATTTCTTGTACAGGTCGGCCGCCCGCAGGTACTGCTGGTCATTGTCCAGCAGCGACGCCGCCAACCCCAGCGCCTCTTTTCGGTGCTCGGACTGGGCGAACTTTGGATCCTGCGCGACGGTCAGGTATCCCTTGACCGCCTGATCGAACTCAAAGAAGCGGTAGTGGTTCCGCGAGGAGTTCCAGAGCGCTTCCTTGCCCCACTCCGAGTCCGGGTACGACTGATAAAGCCGCTCATAGCACTTGGTCGCCTCGCCGAACTGGAACAGCTTTTCATAGATGACGCAGGCGTTGTTCAGGGCGGTGGGAGCACCGGGATCCTTGGGGTTGGCGTTGACCACGTCGATGAGATCCAGGGCCAGCCCGACGTCCAGCTCGGTGGAGATCTTGCTCGGCTTGGATGGGGCTTCGCCCGGTTTGGTCGGAGCCGTGGAGACACCGGTGACCGTGGCGATGCCGCCGTTGCCCTCGCGGCAGACGGTCAGCTCCTTGTTGGTCCCCTTCTCCTCATTTTCCATCGAGAGCTGCAGCCGCTTGGTGATGATGGTCGTCTTCACCGACGCCTTGATCTGGGCGATGCGCTCCAGGTACGGCGCCGCCTTCGGAGACTTGCCGCACGGCGATTCGCTGAACTGATCGACGATGTTCAGCAACTTGCCCAGGGCGCAGTCCTTCTGCTCCTCGTCCTGGACGTTGAAGTCGATGAAGTACGTCTGCAAGATGGCGTCGTACGCCTTGAATCCGACCTCGGGCTTGGGGCCGCAGTAGGTTTGGGTGATCTCGCCCAGGCGGCGGCGGGCCTCGGGCCAGTTGTGATAACGAAGGACGATGACGGCGGCGGCGTACTTCAGATCCGGAACGCGGTCGTTCTTGATGTTGGCCACGTACCAGTCGATGGCCTCCATGTACTTCGTGTAGATCTCCGGCATGGGCAGCGGCGTCACCGGCGGCTTGGTGTTCTTCTCGTCGGGGATCGGCGGGTCTTCGATCTTCTTGTCGCGCTTCATCCCGTCGATGATCTCTTCGTACGCCTTGATCATCCGGAACGAAGCGTCTTCCTGGTACCGGTTGTCCAGCTGCGAATCGCGCACCGTCTGATACGCGGCGATGGCCTGCGGCAGCTGCCCCGAATAGAACAGAGCGTCGGCCCAGAAGGCCGAGAATTCATAGCTACGCTTTGAGTTCGGATAAGCGGCCAGATACTTCTCGTACAGCTCGGCCGCCGTGCGGTACATGGCCTTGCACTCTTCACCCTTGCGGACGTCCTTGGTCTCCTGTGCCTTGGACTTGCAAGCCTGTGCGCCGGCGTGCACGTTGGTCGCCGCGGTCAGCAGGGCGTCCTCGGCCAGCTGCTGCGCCACCGCCAGCGCCTCCGGATTGTCCCGGTTCTTCTGGTACCAATCGCTGCCCTTGGTGTAATTGCGCCCCAGGGCTTCGCGCTCCTTGGCTGCCGCGATCAGATTTCGATCGCGCTCATAGCTGCGAATGATCTTCTCCTGAACCCGCGGCGCCTCGGTGTAATAGGGCCACTTGTTCAGGATGACCTTGTAGACCGCGATCGCCTCGGCGTACTTGGTGGAGTCGAAGTAGATGTCGCCCAGGCGCTGGAAAACCTCGCGCACGTGCGGCTCGTTCTCGCGGCCCTTGTAAAAGTCCTGGGCTCGCTGCAGCCCGTTGGTCGGGTCGGGCAGCGAGTCGCCGTCCCAGTCCGGTTCGGCAAAGCTGACGCCCAGATACTGAATCGCTTCCGGACGGAGGTCGGAACCGACCTTCTGGCCGGCGGCCTTGCGCGCGTCGGCGTACTTGACCAGGTTGTCGAACTCGCGCACCGCCTCGGGAAAGCGGTTGTCGCGATAATAGGACCAGGCCAGCTTGTAGAGCGCTCGGTCGTAATAGGGCGAGTCCTTGAAATCCAGGACCTTCCTGAAGGCGGCAATGGCCAGCTTCAGCTCGTTCGGGTTGTCGAAGTGAAACTCACCGATGCGGGTCCAGGACTCGGGGATGAACTTGGAGTCCTTGCGAACCGGCGTGCAATCCTTGTACGACTCCTCGTCGCCCTTGGAGATCTGCGCCGGTGGATCGAGCGGCTTGAACTTGTTGACGCACACCAGGGCCAGCAGCGCCTGCTTCGCCTCCGCTTCTTGCCCCATCTCCCCCAGGCAAAAGCCGAGCAGGTAATAGGTCGCGTCCAGCAACCGGTAGTTCGGGAACTCCGTCAGCAGCCGCTTGTACAGGCTGATGGTGGGCGTGTAGTCGACCCGAGGCGGGGGCGTCGTGGGCGGATTGGGCGAGTCGATGGCCTTCTTGTACGACTCGTCGGCCTCCAGAAAATCCTCGGCTGATTTCTCGTAGTAAAGCTCGGCCAGACGGAACATGGCGTCCGGAGTCCAGCGCTTGTCGTTGGGATAGCGCTGCAAGAAGGCTTCGAACACCGCGATGGCGTCCCGGCGGCGATCGCGCGCCTCTTTCTCGTTGAGGGCGATCATCGGGTCGTACTTGCCGCCGATCTCCTTGACCTTGTCGGCATAGGCGCGCTTCAGAACCATGCGCGCCGTTCCTCGATACTCGCCCACCATCTCGGAAAAGCGCTGAACGTCCTTGGTCAGCTCTTCCAGCATCTTCGCGTCGAGCGGCGCCGATGCCGAGGACAGCGTGGCCCCCAGACTCTGGCCGCCATTCAGCGATCCCGTCAGCAGGGCCAAGGCCAGGGTCACGGCTGTCCACCCCGCCCGCCGGCGAGGCATCATTTGTCCTCCTCCATGACCTTGCGAAAGTCTTCGTCCAGCGCCTTGAGCTCGAGGTTCTTCTGGTTGGTCAGCTTGGTGACCGCCGTGGTCTTCTGATCCTTCAAGCCCCACGAGACGTCGATGATTCCGACATCAGACTGCACGACCAGGTCGTAGAAACGGGTGGCCACCTTGCTGAACATGGCCTGGGCCAGCCCGCCGCCCAGATTTTGGGATTCGCTGACCACGGTCCCCAACTTTCCGCTGACCGCGGCCAGCTCTTCCTTCTCGCTGGCGAGGAACTTTCTGACGGTCTCCAGTCGCACGTCGACCTGATTGTCGACCCTCTTGTCGAAGTCGGTCAATTGTTTGTCGATGGTGTCGGCGCGGGCCAGGACACCGTTCATGCGATCGACCTTCTCTTGATCGGACCAGGGGAGGCGATACTTGGCCTTGCCCTGGATCTCCTGCTCCTGGTGCAGGAGCTCCGTGAGGCGGGCGGCCTGGGCCCTCTCTGACTGGCCAGCCACCGCCACGGAGGCCGCTTCACGGCTGGCGTCGGCGATCCCCTCGCGCAGCTTGTCGTGCATGGCCCGCAGCTGATCCAGGGCGGTCCGCATGTCGGCGACGGGACCCTGAATATCTTCGGGGCGAATCTTCTGCTCGGCGCGCGAGCTGCGATAGTACTGCTCGACGGCGACCAGCTGCGCCTCCAGCGACTGGATCTCCACGTTCAGCTCCGACGCCTGCGCGTCCATGGCCTTGAAGCTGTCCTTGATGCCCTTGTCGCGGGCCTTTATCCCTTCCTGCGTGGTCGGCAGGTTGGCCAGCTGGCGCAACAGGGCGTCGCGCTCGACGGCGATGTGGTCCAGGCTCTTGCGCTCTTCCGGAGACAGGATGGGATCCAGAACGGCGCGCACCTTTCCGACGAAACGCTGACGAACGTCGACCAGAACGTTCTGAACCTCGACGGACTTCGAGCGCGCCGACGCCAGATCGGGAAAGATGCCGACCCGGGCGTTGCCCTGCATCGCTTCCTCTATGCGCACCACCAGCTTCTGGCTGTCTTGCAGGCTGCGCTGCATCTCGCCCACGTCGCCAGCCAGGCTGATCATGCGCGCCACGTCGGGCTCGGCGCGGACCCACTTGGCGGCAGCGGGGGGGACGAAGACGGAGATGTCGAACTTCTCCAGGCTCTTGCCCACCAGGGTGTCGAAGAACGTGGGATCGGTCTGGGATTTCACCAGCACGCCTTGAAGCTGGCGGTGAACCGGTTCGATCTCGTCGCGCACCTTGATGAAGGCGTCGTTGGCCAGATAAAAGTTCCCGATGCGCAGCTGCAGGTTGCCCAGCAACAGGCGCTTGTCGGGAGCATCGGGCGAGTCCGGAAAGTTGAGCAGGAGGAGGTCAATCGACCGCCAGGCCTTGGTCCAGTCCTTGGCCTTGATGTACGTCCAGGCCTGTTCTTCCAGCGCCGCCGTGAAGTACTTGGACTGGCGCTGGACCGAGCCGTACACGTCGACGGCGCGGTCGAACTGGGAACGTTCATAAAGGATGCGGCCGATGGCCAGCCGGCAGAGGTCTTGAATTTCCTTGGCCCCTTCGTCGGCCGGCTGCAGCTTCAGGATCGAGTCGTAGGTGACCGACGCGGTGGCCAGGTCGCCCGTCTTGACCTGGATCGTCCCGATGAAGTAGCGGGCCTGAAAGTAATACGGGTTCGACGGGGGGATGGAGTTGAACACCGCCAGCGCCTCGTCGGTCCGGTTGCGAAAGTACAGGTACTTGGCCCGAACATAGGGAACAGAGGGCTGCAGGTTTTGGGGCGGGATGTTCTGCAGGCGGGTCAGGTAGTCTTCGATGTGCTCGTAGTCGCCCGTGCGCAGCGAGATCTCGACCAGCCGCTGCAAGGCATCCTGTTCCTGCCGCGAGCCCGTGTTCTTGGCGACGAAGCTCTCGAAGTAGCGGCGGGCGGCGTAGTCATCGTGTCCCTGGTACAGGGCCTCGCCCAGCAAGAACAGGGCGTCGTCGTGGGCGCGCGAGTTGGGGTACTTTTCGACCACGTCGAGGAGGATGGTCGCCGCCTCTTCGTAGTTCTTGAGGCCGAACAAGACCTGGGCGTCCAGCACCCGCCGATCGGCGATGTCCGCCGACGGCGCGGGAGTCTCTTTGAACTCCTGCGCCATGACGTGAACGCGCTGATCGAGGTCGATCATCTTGCGCGTATAGTCGTCCACCTCGTCCGCGCTGGCCGCGAGGCTGTATAGACCCATGGCGCCGAGCAGGAGCCCGGCAAGCGTGACCTTCCGGTGTGTCATCGACCCTTTGGTTATTTCTTAGCCGCCGCTGTTGCTCCACCCTCGGTTGCCGACATCACGTTCACTCGGAAGTCGATCGCAGGACGATCTTGCAGGTTCGTGGTGATGTTGCCCTTTTCGTAGCCCACCACCGAGATGTTGGTGGTCTTCGATTCCCCGGCCACGAAAGTTTGACTGGCGTGGACGGTGAACTTGTATCCCTTGAGGTAGCTGAACACCCCAAAGCCGTTGCCCTGGTACAGCATCATCACGCTCAAGGTGTGCGAGCCGGGCTGGATGGCGCCGTTGTAGACGTCGAACTCGGTCATTTCAGCCAGGCGTCCGGTGTCGTCGGCCTTGGCGAAAATCTGGACGCCGTCGAGCGCATAGACCGCCTTGATCAGGCGGAACGAGCTGCCCATCTCGTTCTTGTGCTTGATGATGGACCGCGAAGCGCCAATCACGCCGCCCAGGACCGTCTCCTTGAGCAGGTTGAGGCGAGCCTTGGTGCGGAAGATCTGCTCCTTGAGCTCGTTGACGTTTTTTTCCAGCGAGCGCAGGCGAACGGTGTAGCCGCCCGAATCGCTGGCGGCACCGCCCGCTGCTGGGGCCGGGGCAGCCGAGGCGACCGGGGCCGGCGGAGCGCCCGAGGTGGCCGGAGCGGCGCTGGTCGGAGTGGGCGCGGGCGCTGCTGCGGCCGGCGCGGGGGTTCCGGCCGCCGGAGCGGCCGTGGAGGAGGGGGCAGGGGTCTGAGCGGTCGCCGCGGTTCCTGCTAAAAGCACCACGGTAACGACAAACACGCCCAGCGCGCGGATTGCCCCACGCGAAATTGCGTTACGCGGCGATGTCATCTGTGACTCCGTCTACGGTTGCGGTTTGAGGGGCGTGGTGGGAGCCAAAGAAGGGACTCCCGAGGGTTTTCTCTATATCAGGACCGACAAGGCGGGTCAATTGTCGCGGCCTTAACTCTCGTCGGTGGTCCGTGGGTGCGCACTGGGTGCAAGCGGTAGCACCAGCGTCCAGCGCGCATGAAGTTGCGTCCGTCTGTCGCGAAGACAAGGGCCTCCGCCACCGGTCTCAACGCGCGGCTTGTTCGGAGGTTGCGGCGGCGACGGCGGCTGCGGCGGCGCGCGCCCGCTCGGCCTTCAAGATCGCCCAGGCCGCTTCCAGAACGGCGGCGACACCCTCGCCGGTGGCCGCGCTCATGAAATACAAGGTGATCCCCCTCCGCTTGAACGGAGCCGACAGCCGCGCCTGAGCCCGTCCCACATCGGGGATATCCGTCTTGTTGACCACCACCAGCTGCGGCCGCTGGGCCAGCGTCTCGTCGTAAAGGGCCAGCTCGCGGTTCAGCGTCTCCCAGTCGCGCAGCGGTGTGCGGCCGGGACCAGCCGTGGCGTCCAGCAGGTGAATCAGCACGCGGGTCCGTTCCAGGTGGCGCAGGAACCGGACGCCCAGCCCCGCCCCGTCGTGCGCACCTTCAATCAACCCGGGGATGTCGGCCACCACGAACGAGCGCTCGCCGGACAGGCGAACCATTCCCAGGTTGGGCACCAGGGTGGTGAACGGGTAGTCGGCGATCTT
>DATLVT010000085.1:0-6472 GCA_035577105.1 Polyangia bacterium | reverse complement strand
CCGCCGCTGCCTGGCTTGTCGGTGCCGGCGTCAGCGCCGCCGCTGCCCGGCTTGTCGGCGCCGGCGTCAGCGCCGCCGCTGCCTGGCTTGTCGGTGCCGGCGTCAGCGCCGCCGCTGCCGATGGCGCCGCCGCTGCCGGCGTCGCCCGATAGCCCACCGCTGCCGCCGCTGCCGCCGCTGCCGAAACCACCGCCGCTGCCGCCGCTGCCAAAGCCGCCGCCGCTGCCGCCAGAGCCCGCCCGTCCGCCGCTGCCGCCGCCGTCGCCGACCTTGCCGCCGGCCCCTCCGTCGCGACTGCCGCCGCCACCAGAATCACAGCCGGCCAGGCCGGCCACCGGCACCACGGCCAGCGCCAGGATCTGGAGCGAGCGGAACCAGCGCAACGAACGAACGGAACGGCGAGAGATGGTCGCGGTCATGATTTCACGCAACGTCGGCCCTTGGGCCGGACGACCCTTCTGGGGGGGATGACAGCAGGACGGCGCCGTTTGGGCAATACCCAATGTGCAAGGCGCCCCCCGGCCACCGCGGCGCGCGGCGTGCCCGTGGCGTGCGGCCTTTCAGTCGGCTTTGGTCTTCGCCACGAAAGGGGCGATGGTGGTGATGACCGTATCGTGCAAGGCGCCGTTCGACGCCACGATGCCGCGCCGGTTGTACAGATCTTCGCCGTCGTAGGACAGCGGCCGCCCGTCCAGGTCGCTCATGCGCCCGCCCGCGGCGACCAGGATCGCCTCCGGGCCGCAGGTGTCCCAGATCTTGGTGCGGCCGCCGGTGTAGACGTACAGATCGCGGACGTTCTCGGCGACCAGGCCAATCTTCAGGCCGACGCTGCCGATGTTGATCTCGTCGGTGATGCGCAGCGCCGCCTTGACCGCGTCGACGCGCGGCGTGCGGTGCGATTTGCTGGCCACCAGGCGAATGCCCGGCGGCTGCGCCAGCGACGACGTGTGCAGCGGCGCGCGCGCCCCGCCCGCCACCGCCAGCCAGGCCCCCTGCCCCACCACGGCGCCGTACAGCTTGTCCGTCGTCGGCTGCGCCACCACGCCCACCAGCGGGCGTCCGTCGACGCAAAGGCCGATCATCACGGCAAAGCCGTTGTCGCCCAGGATGAAATCGCGCGTGCCGTCGATGGGATCGACCATCCAGACGCGCGGGCGCCCCAGGCGCGACCGGTCGTCGGGGATCTCCTCTGACAGGATGACGTCGTCGGGAAACTCGGCACGCAGGTGGTTGACGATCAACAGATTCGCCGCGTGGTCGGCGTCGGTGACCGGTTCATCGCCTGGCTTGCTGTCGACGATCAGGCCGGCCGCCCGGTGCCGCATGATCAGCTGGGCGGCCTGCAAGGCCACCACGCAGGCCGATTCCAGTTCGCGTTCGTAGCTGGCGGCTGCTTTCAAACGACCGGCTCCAGATCGCGCATCAGCGAGGGCCGGCCGAGCAGTAGCACGATGCCCGACACCCCCAGCAGCATGCCGGTGATCAAGACAGGCCACTTCAGCCCCACGCGGTCCGACGCCAGGCCGATCAGCCACGGCGACGCCGCGTCGCCGAACAGGTGGATCGACATGGTGTACAGCGCGAAGCCGAACCCGCGCAGGTCCGCCGGCAGCACGTTGGCCATCGCCGCGTTCAGCGGACCGGTGTTCAGGAACAACAGCAGCAGGGTCACGAACATGGCCGGCCAGAAGATAGCAGGCGTCGGGGACAGAACGGCCAGCAGGATGAAGGGCAGCGAAAGCACCAGCGCCCAGCCCGACATGGTGAAGTACCCGTCTCGGCGGCCGCGCGCCATGCGATCGCCCAGCCGGCCCCCCAGCAACGTTCCGATGAACCCGGCCAGCAGCAGCACCCCGCCAAAGGTCAGGTCCGCCGTCTTCAGCGGCAGGTGGCGCTCGCGCACGAAGTAGGTCGGCATCCAGCCCGCCAGGCCACCGATGGTGAAGGTGTAGATGGTCTGGGCGACCGTGTTGAAGATATAGCTCGGCCGCTGGCGCAACAGCCTCAACGATTGACCGAGGCTGGTCCTGGTGGCGTGCGCCTGCTTGCCCGGCGGATCGAACCGGCCGCGGGGCGGATCCCGCAGGAACAGCAGCAGCGCCGCCAGCGCCGCCCCGGGCGCCCCGGCGATGAAGAAGGCCCAGCGCCATCCCCACTTCGCCTCGATGGCGCCGCCCAGCACATAGCCCAGCGCCGTGCCGACCGGGATCGCCGCGTAGAAGATGGACAGCACGCGCGAGCGACGCTCCGGTGGATAGAAATCGGAGAGCAGCGACGGCGTGACCACGGTATAGCTGGCCTCGCCCACGCCGATCAGCGAACGCGCCAGGACCAGCGCCAGGAACGTGGGCGCCAGGCCCGAGCAGACCGTGGCCGCGCTCCAGACGAACACGCCGGCCGCCGCCAGCCGAAAGCGCGGGTGGCGATCGCCCAGCCAGCCGGCGAAGGGCGAAACGATGAGGTAGGTCAGGATGAACAGCGTCTGCAGCGACCCCGCCTGGCTGTCGCTGATGTGCAGCGTGGCGATGATGGACGGCAGCACCGCCGACGGGATGAACCGGTCGATGTAATTCAGCAGGTTCAGCCCGGTCAAAACCCCCAGGGCCGTGCGCGCCGAATCGGGCCTAGCCATGACCCCGACACGAGTACCACGCCCGTCGGGACTAGTGTAGATTCGGCGCCATGAGCACCCTTAACGAGCTGCTATTGGTCCCCGGCAACCGACCCAAAGTCGTCGCCGATTGCGTTCGTTTGATCGAGGAAGAAGTCGATTCAAAAGGCGGCCTGACCGGCCTGGCCGTCAAAGGCGCCTTCGCCCTGGTCAAGGCCGTCAAGCCCGGCTTTGTCGCCGAGGCCGTCGACAACATGCTGAACGACTTCGTCGCGCGCCTGGAGCCGTTCCAGGCCGCCGCCCAGAGCCGCAACGAACCGATCGGCCCGTACCTGAACGCCCGGGCCGGCGAGGTCGCCGAAGCCCTGCTGGCCATCAGCGACGAGCGCGCCGCCCGCGCCAAGAACGCCACCCTGAAAAAGGCCTACGAAAAGCTGCGCCCCACGGGGAAGAAGCACGTCGAGGCCGCCGTGCCGCGCGTGGGCCGTCTGATCGCCAAATACGCTGCCGCGGCGCCGGTTGTCACCGCGCCACCGCCGGCGACGGCATAGGCGGACGCGTCGCCGTCGAGGGACTTTTCTCTCGACGGCCTTGACGCGCGACCCAGGATAGGGCAACTTTCCGCGCGACTCGGCAGCAGTGATGCGGGGTGGAGCAGCCTGGTAGCTCGTCGGGCTCATAACCCGAAGGCCGCGTGTTCAAATCACGCCCCCGCTACAGCAAGGCCCGTAGGTCGAAAGACTTACGGGCCTTTTATTTTCCGCGATCGCGTTTGACGTGACGACGGGTCACTTGCCTTGGGGCGGCGGGCCCAGAGGCGAGAAGTGCTCGTGCACGATCTTCCAGTCGCCCTTGTATTTCAGGAAGACGAGAGTCGCGGCCTGCTTTGCCGTGATGGGATGGCCGTCGATCTTGCCCGAGAAGTCGCCGTTGAAGGTGGCGATCGCCGTGTCGCCGTAGACGGCGATGGCCAGGTCTTTCATCTCCACCTTCGAGTCGGTCAGGACCGCAATAAACTCCTTCTCGCCCTTCTTGTTTGCGTCGCCGTCGCCGCGTGATTGGCCGTCCTTGAACGACGTGAACTTCGGACCGTAGAGATGGAAGGACTCCAGTTTGGCAACGTCCTTCGCTGCGATGGTGGCCCAGATCTCGTCGAGGCGTCTCCGGACCTGAGCCTGCAGTTCGGGATACGCCTCGAGCGCGGCGTCGCCGCTCCGCGGGGCGGCGGCGGCGGGAACGGCGAACATGAGGGCGAGAGCGAGGAAGGTGGTTCTCATTGGGTCTCCTTAATTGATTGGGTCCGCGACGTGACGTCGAATGAAATCCATGGCGACGGTGATCGCCAGCGGCGTGATGATGTGGCCGACGGCAGGCAACACGGCGAGCTCGCCGCGCGCAAGCCGGCGGAAGGCCGTGACGGCTTCTTCCGTGGAGCAGAACCGATCCCGGTCGCCCGTGAGGATCAGCGTCGGCGCGGAGATCCGCGCCAGATCCTCGAAGGTGTAGCCCGGCGATCGGGTGACCCGCTCGAAGGCGAGGGATAGGTACGTCTTCCAGTAGCCGGGACCTCCACCGGCGTCCTGATCCATCTTCATGATCTCGAGCGTGGCGCGCATGTCCGGCGAGGCGCTGAAGGCCCGTTCGAAGGCGTCAGGATCAGGACGCGTCGCCGCGGCGCTCCCCCCGAACATCTGCCGCATCATCGCGAAGGAGGGCGACGCCGCATTGAAGAAGTCGTAGCCGGCGTGGTTGACCACGGCGCGGAACCTGCGCGGGCTCCTCAGGGCCGCGATCGTTGCCGTCGTGGCGCCCTCACTGAAGCCGCAGAGGGCCGGCGCCGCAAGGTCCAGCGCGTCGGCGAGCGCCAGCACGTCGTCGACGAGCTGGTCGAACGTGACGGCGGCGCCGTCGTGCCTCGTGCGCCCGCAGCCTCGCGTGTCGGGCGCGATGACGCGGAAGCGCTCGGCGAGCACGCCCATGTGCGAGACATAGGCGAAGGGGTGGCCGTTCCAGATCGGGTTCGTGGAGACCGCGCCGCCGTGCAGCAGCAGCAGCGGCGGCCCCTGGCCGGCCTCGACATAATGAATCTGCGTTCCATTGGCGCGGACCTGCTTCGCATCGCCGATCGGCTTCGACGTCGTCGTCATGTGGCCTCCCATGGGAGCCACGTTACGGACACGCGCGCCGCCCCTCCATGGGGCGTTCGCCTCATTCTCGCGGTCAGGCGTCGATCATGAGGCCGTGGCGCTGGGCGAACAGGCTGGCGCCGGCGCGGCTGGTCGCGCCGATCTTCGTGTAGATGTGCTCGACGTGATTGCCGACCGTCTTCGCCGAGATGAAGAGGCGGCGCGCGATCTCTTTGTTGGCGAGCCCCCGCGCCAGCAGGCGCAGCACCTCGACCTCGCGAGCCGTGAGGCCGGCCGGGCGCTCCCGCCGGCGCGGGACACGCAGCCCCTCGGCGCGGAGAACCGCTGCGACGGCGTCACCATCGAGCCGTCCCCGGGAGACCTCAGCGTGAAGCTCGGCCGCCGCCTCCTCGGGTGTGCGCGCCGGTCGGTGCGGACGCGCCTCGACGATCGCGCGGTACGTGTCCGCCGCCGCCAGCACGCGCGCCGCAGGCCCGATGCCGTTGCCCTTCAGGCCGCGCGGATAACCAGAGCCGTCGAGCCGTTCATGGTGCGAGAACGCGAGCTCTCCGAGGGGGGCGAGCGCCGGCGAGGAGACCAGCATGCGCTGCGCGAGGTAGGGGTGGAGACGAACCCTCTCCCACTCGGATGGCGTGAGGGCGCCCCGCTTGTCCCATATCTCGTTCGAGACGCCGAGCGCCCCGATGTCGTGGACCGATGCGGCGCGCCGGAGCGTCACCACGTCCGGCTCGGGGAGGCCGAAGGCACGTCCCGCTTCGGCCGTGAGCTCGCAGAGTCCGCGCGCGTGCCCGAGGGTCCACGGTGACTTCAGCTCCGCGAACGAGCCCAGAGCCTCGAGCACGTCGTCGAGCTTGTCTTCCGGTACGACGGGCGCGAGCGAGGGCTCGGCCGCGATCACGGCGTTCCAGGAGGTCTCATGCTCGATCCCGACGAAGAGCTCGGGCGCGCATTCGCAGAAGAGATCGACCAGCGCCGGATCGAAGTGCGTGCCTCTCCGCTTGCGGGCGATGGCGACGGCCGCCTCGATCCCGGCCGTTCGGCGGAACACCTCGACGACGTCGGCGAGGTTGATGAGCCGCGAGCCGAGGAGAATCTGATCGCCCTTCAGCCCGAAGGCGCCCTTTCCGTCCCAGCGCTCGAAGCTCTGCTTGAGCGCCCCGCGGATGTCGTCGCCGAGCCCCAGCCGCTCGGCCAGCTCGTCGGTGGCGCGGTAATGATTGTCGGCCATGGTCTCCAGCGCACGCCGCCCGTCGCCCAGGAATCCGACCCCGGCGCGCAGGCGCGCCCAGAACGGCCGACCCGCGCCGCCGACGTGCTTGACCATGAACGCCGCGACGTCCATCGGCCGTCCGAAGTCGAAGCCGTAATGCGTGTCCGACTTGAGCGTCAGGTCGTTGCCCAGCCAGCGCGCCTGCTCGTGGGCGTCGGTATGACAGCCAACCCATGCGAGGAGCCCCGAGTAGTAGAGGACGCGTCGTTCGGCCGTGGGAAGCGCCAGTCGATCGGCCATCCGCAACGCGATGAGGCTGGCACGGATCATGTGCTCCATCGGTTGGCCCAGGCCAAGGTCGGTGCCGAGCGACAGGAGCGCGACGATCTCCGCGAGTCGCACGGATGAAGGTCCGGCTGCATTCATGGGCGCCTGGATCCTTACACCCTCCCGCTCCGAGACGCGCGGGTTCACGCTCGCGGAACGTCACCGCGGCGTAACGTC
>DATLVT010000084.1:0-2614 GCA_035577105.1 Polyangia bacterium | reverse complement strand
TTGCTCAAGAACTACGACGCCGAGTCCGGCCCCGTCGCGGCCAAGTGAATCCCAATCTGGCCAGCGGGAAACCCATTCGCCGCTGGGCCACCCGCGAGGGCGCGAACGTGATCCTGATGCCCGCCGGAGAGCGCGCCCTGGAGTCGTACTACGACCAGAGCTGGATGCGGAACCTGCAGACTGGCGCGATCATCTGGTCCCTGCACCGGGCAGCGACGGTGGGACTGGTGCTCCCCTCGCCCGACGGCCATCGCGTCACCTCCGTCGGCCCCGGTTACGAGGGGACGCGGCTGCACGACAGCGCGGATGGCAAGGTCATCTGGCAGCACCCGGCCGCCGAGCCACTGGCGTTTTCCGCGGACGGGCGGACGCTGTACCTGCGCACCTACGACTGGCACCTCCTGGCGCTTGACGTGACAGACGGAAGCCTGCGCCTTCAGATCGATCGCCAGCGGACCGAGACGCGTGCCTTCTACCCCTCGGTCGACGGCAAGTTCGGGCTGGCGTCCAGCGGAAAGGATCTGAGTGGTTACGATCTCGAGCACGGCAAGCAGCTCTGGCGCATCGAGGGATCCGAATATGGCCACGCCATCCTTCCAGACGGCGCCGTTTTCGTCAGCCATGAACATCGCACCATGCGCCTGCGCAGCACGGCGACCGGCCTCGATCTCGCGCCACCGCTGCCGCTTGACGGTCTGCCCGGTTCAGTCATCCGGTTCATCGTCACCGCTGACGGCAAGGCGATGTTCCTGACCTCCGGTGAAGGTCTCATCTTTCGTCTTGCCCTTGACCCTGCGGCGGCAGCGAGCGGAGAAGGTCGGACCCGGTACTGACTGCCGTCCCCTCCAGCGGGAGCGGGAGCGCCCCGGGCACTGGCGGAACGCGAGGGGGCGTGCTGACCCCGCCGTCAATCACCGTCGTCGGTCGCGCTTGAGATCCCTTGCGAATCGGTGACGTTCTCTTGAAAGACGAACGTGCTGATGCTGTCGTTCATGTTTCCGCCACCACTCGGATAAGAGATGGTCGCCAGGTTTGTCACCCCGACGACCTTGCCCGATCCGTTGAGGACAGCGCTGGAACCGGACCAGTTGTCCCGGAAGACCTTGAACGACGCGCCGGCAGGGAGGCACCAGCGGATCGATGACGCCTTGTCGTTGAAGGAGTTCGTGCCGAGAACCGCGCTTCGTTCACTTCGTTCGGGATAGCTGACGCGGAAGGTCTGTCCGCCGTCTGCGCCTTCGTTGTTGAAGTTCGGGTTCTCGTAGAACTCGACCCAGGCGTCGGCCAGAGTCGGGCAGGCGGTCGAGCCACCAAAATTGCCATGCCGCTCGTGGAATTCGATTCCTCGAATGAAGCCGGGATAACCGGGGAAAGGAGGTTGCTGAAACCACGGAGCGCCGTTGCCGTGAACCAGCACGCCGTCCGAGGAGAATCCGCCGTCACCGTCGTAGTCGGTGGAGTAAAGGATCACCTTCCCATTTGGGTCGACGTACGCGCCAGCGGCGGCCGAGAAATCACATTGATCGGTGTTGTCGTTGTCGCTGCAATACATGTGCTTTTGACCGACCGGTGTCTCCAGGCTTGTCTGGCTCCCGGCTGGTGCCGAGTGACCGTATTCACTCAATATGGCCAGAGGCGGCGAGGTGCCCACCGGTTGTGTCCAGACGCAATAGTTGGTGGGGATGGGGTTCAGAATCAGGCTGGCAAAGCCGCAACCGTACGTCTGCCCGGCGGACGCGATTCCCAGTTCGTAGTTTTCGATGATGTCCTGGTTGCCAGGATCGGCATCCCCTCTCATCCCGAGCAAGAACAGCGTCCCGTCACAGTCGGTGATAATGTTGAAGTTCTGCCAGTCAGGCCCGTTTTCCCAGACGGCGTCGGGGAGGCGCCCGCAGGTCCCTGGACAGTTCGGGTCCAGGTTGCCTGCGAACAGGTTCGGATCATCCAGATCGGTACCATTTGACAGGTAAAATTCCATTTGCGCCGTTGGCGTGTCCTTGTAGACAGCCAGCAGGAAGCGCCCATCGGAGAGCTTCGTTATGGCCGAACCGACATTGGCCGTGCCGTTGCCGTTGACATGGCTCAGGAGAGACGACCGGATGGTCGGCGCGGATGGATTGGCCATGTCCCATATCTGCACAATCGGTTGACTGTCGTCCGGGGTATTCCCACAAGCGAGAGTCCCAAAAATCACGCACCCGTATACCCAGCCCTGCAACGGGACAATGACGTGCGCCCCCAGGGCGGAGGAACCGCCCGGGTGATTCATTCCGTTTTCGAAAAGACTGCCGGGAAGGCCCAGGTTGACGCCCGGTATTGTGTTTGGATCGCCGGAAGGAAGGAACGTGTCGGCCGGATTCGGCGCCACCAACCAATCGCCGTAGCCGCTGCTGACGCCCATGTATGATCGGTTCGTACCCAGCATCTTTCCGGAATAGCCGGTCTTGAACCCCAGCTTTGCGACGCCCATCCTGGGGACGACGGGATCGCTCCATGAGGCCATGAACACGCTGCCATCCAGGTTCGGATCTCCCTCGAAGTAGGGCAGGCGGACGATGGTCTCGGTATGAAACTTCGCCGCATTGAGCCCCGGATAACCGGCGGCGGCATAGTG
>DATLVT010000083.1:0-3216 GCA_035577105.1 Polyangia bacterium | reverse complement strand
ACCAGGCGCGACCACCTTCAACAGCGGCGCCGGCGCCGAATAGAGGACGCCCACCGCGAACGATCCTTCACTGGGCGCGGCCAGCAAGCAGGTGACGGTGCCGTCGTCGAGGGCGAACTGTCCACTGGCCTCCCCGCCGTGGCGATCCAGAGGAAGGACGTGGGGCGCGAAGGTGGTCGGGTGCTGGGCCACGAACACACCGCTCTTGCCGTCGCGGGCACTGGCGACCGCCATCCTGGTCGTCCCGCGCAGAAAATGCTCGCCCACGTCCAGTTCCGTTCCAGGGTTGTCGAGCGGCCAGGTGTGAAGGCGGGTGCTGCTGGCCGGTCCCAGTGTGGTCAATACAACCGGGTGAAGCTGTTGCAGCGATTCGGCGAAGGAGAACCGCGCCAGCATGAACGCCTCTTTGGCCGTCCAGCCCGAAAAGGATGTTCTTTGCGACAGACCATCCAGAGACAGCGACAGCCAGCCAGGCTCTCTGTTCTCCCCTTTGAGACCGGAAGCCACGAAGCCGGCCGCTGACCGGTCAATTCGATCAACCTCCAGAGCCGTCTTCAGAAGAGCGACCCTCCGAGAAACTCCGCAGGTACCCGGCGGGACTTCGAACGCCCTGAGCAGCTCCGGATGCTGGTCGCCTGGCCCCGGCCCCGGCCCCGGTCCCGGACCCGGTTGAGCCGTCCCGTCACAGCCAGACAGCGCTCCGACCAGAACCAGGCCAAACCAGATCCTCATGTTCGATGGTATGCCGGGAGGACAACCTTCGGACAAAGTGACCGTCCCTGGACTGTCCTCCCGCGACGCCGCCGAGCCCGGCGGCAGGGCTTCTTGTCAGTGCAGCGTGGCGCCCAGGAAGGACACGTTCCCTCCGGTCCTCAGAGCGGTGATCGATTCGGCCACCGTTCCCATCGAACTGGTCGAGCTGGGCCGATAGCTGATTCTGTACACGCGATAGGCGGGAGTCGCCGAGGTGTTCGACCAGCTGTTCGTGTACGTCAGACCGTCCAGCCTGAAGGTGAGGGTCGCGTCGGCGTTCACCAGCTTGGCATAGATCGAAAGCACGCGGGTCGCGCTGGCCGAGCCGGTCACGTTCATCTGATAGCCGTAGCTCTGAAAAGGCATGCTGATCTTGACGCCGTTGGTTGTCGGGGTTCCGTTGGTGTGGGGTTTGAGGTGCGGCGAACCGTCGGTCCAGTTCACGGCAACGGCGCTGACCGTGTCCTGGGCGAACCCGATGTCTCCTTCGGCGTAGATGCCGAAGTTCGAGATGGCGTGGGTCGTGACATTCTTCTTGTCGATGCTGGCGGCGTTCACCAGCCCCGCGTCCAGCCAGTCGATGGTGCCCTCGGTGGTGAAGTTCACGCTGGCGGCGGGCGTGGCCGTCGTCCCGGACAGCGTGGCGACGGTGACCTGCACGGGATCCGACGACGTGCTCTCGCCCAGAGCGTTGAAGGCCTTGGCCACGATCGAGTAGACGCCGACGCCGACGTTGCTCCAGGTGAACGAGTACGGGCTGGTGGTGTCCTCGCCCAGCTTGGTGCTCCCTCTCCAAAATTCCACCTTGGTGATGCGGCCACCGGTGGCGCTGGCGGCGATGGCGATGGTCGCCGGCGCCGAAAATGACGTCGTCGTCAAAGGCGACGGCGCGGTGAGCTGCACGATCGGCCGGGATGACGTCCAGAGCGAGGCCGTGGGCGTGTTGTGCGAGACGGTATCGCCCGTCCCCAGCTGTCCAGACGCGTTGTCGCCCCAGGCCAGAACGGTGCCGTCAGCCTTCACACCGACGGAGGTCTGCTGTCTCCCCAGCGCCGCGACCCAGTTGGAGGCTCTGGTCGATTCCTGGGCCAGGGGTCCGAACGTGCTGCCGAAGGCCGCCCCGGTGCCCAGCTGGCCAGAGTTGTTCGAGCCCCAGGTCCACAGCGTGCCGTCCTGGCGCACCGCCATCCCGTGAAGGTAGCCGGCCGAGACGACCGACCAGTTCGTGGGCGCGACCCACTGGGTCGGATCGAGGCTGAACGCCTGCCAGCTGGGGGCGTCCAGCTGGCCGTAGAAGTTGCGGCCCCACGACAAGATGCTGCCGTTGCTGCCCATGCCCAGCGCAAAATCAAAACCCCCGTCGAACATGTTCCAGCCGGCGATCGACGACGGCACGGTCACGGCCGCCGGCGTGTTTCTGGACACGGTGTCGCCCACGCCCAGCGTGCCCCAGTCGTTCCATCCCCACGACCAGAGGTTTCCGTACGCGGTCAGGCCCATGGTGTGAACGGCGCCGGCGGAGATCGAGATCCACTGGTTGATGCCGTAGGCCTCCTGCACCGGAACGGCCTGGTTGGCGTTGCCTGGATCGCCGTTGCCCAGCTGACCGTACCCGTTGTAACCCCAGGACCACAGCGTCCCGTCCTTCTTGATCGCTGCCACGTGCTGGTCACCAGCCCGCACCACCGCCCACTCGGCGCCGCCGATCTGTTTTGCCGCGAACACCGGCGTCGACGAGACGACGCCGTCTCCCAGCTGGCCCAGGCTGCGATCGCCCCAGGCCCACAGCGTGCCGTCCGAGCGGAGGGCCAGCGAAAACTTGTTGCCGGCGGCGACGGACGTCCATCGCGGGCCGGTGGGACCCGATCCGGCGCTCAACATCCTGGGCGTGAACCGGTCCGTGGTGTTGCCATCCCCCAGTTGAGCCTTGTCGTTCTTGCCCCACGACCAGAGGCTGCCGTCGGTCTGGACGGCCAGGGTGTGACTGCCACCGATCGAGATCGGTTGATACGTGTAATTCATGGCGCAGCCGCCGGCGCCGGCGTTGACCCACAGTTGCTGGATCAGAAAGTCGCGGCTGCCGAGGTGAACGTTGGCCTGGGACCCGTCCTCGCTGGCGGTGAACGTCCGGCCAAAGTTCCAGGCGCAGAGATCGCCGTTCTCGATCCACCCTGGGTTGATCCAGGCGTCGATCTCGGGATCGGTGACCGTCTCCGCCAGCTCGTGCGCGATGACGCTGGCCATTTCATCGGCGCCCTGGTTCTGGTTGGGACCCTGCACGGAAAGCCCACAGTTCTGCGGGCAGTGATCACCGCTGCCCACGAACGAATATTTGATGTTGCTGGGCGTGTTGGCGGTGTGCCAGCCGCAGTAGTCCGTGCAGAAGGCGCCATCCGAATCCGACTGCGAGATGCCGGGCGCGGTGAGAACGAAATAGACCCCGTTGGTGTCGCTGGGCAGAGC
>DATLVT010000082.1:0-5601 GCA_035577105.1 Polyangia bacterium | reverse complement strand
AGCGCGAACGCCATCGCCAGCCCGGGCAGCAGCAGCGGGAACACCACGTGGCGAAACTGACGCCAGGGCGATGCTCCCAGGGTGGCCGCCGCGCGCGACAGCACCGGGTCAATGCCCGAGATGTAGGAGAGCACCAGCAGGAAGACAAACGGGAAGCCGGAGATCACCAGCGAGATCAGCACGCCCCAGTAGTTGTGCGTGAGGTGCACCGGCCCGTCCCACAGGTGCAGGAGGTGCACCACCTGCGAGAACCAGCCGTTCGGCCCGAAGTAGCTGAGCATGCCCTGGGCGATCAGCACCGTGCCCAGCGTCAGCGGCACCGTGATGATCGTGGTGGCGATCTTCTGATACCGCGTCTTGTGGCGCAGCCGGTAGGCCAGCGGCACGGCCATGCCCACGTTGATCAGCGTGGCCGGCAGCGCCAGCTTCATGGTGGTGCCGATGGTCTTCCACTGGCGCGGGTCGCTGAAGAAGGCGGCATAGTTGGCCAGCGCGGCGCCGTCGTTCATCGGATGGAACGACAGCACCAGCCCGTTGATGAACGGGTAGACGAACACCAGCAGGATGAACAGCGTGGCCGGTGCCAGCATCCACATGGCCGGGTCCTTCCAGCGCGCCCCGGCCTCGTTGAACGACCCTTGCATCACGCGGCCGGCTCCGCCGGGTAGGCCAGCACGCGCTCGGGCGGAATCGCCACGGTCAGCACATCGCCCACGCGGGCGCTGCCCTGGGCGCGCACGAACAGCGGCGCTTGGCCCGCCAGCTTCAGCATGAACAGCGTCTCGCGGCCGTAGTACTCGACCGACGCCACCGGCGCGCTCAGCGTGTTGCCGGCACTGGCGGCGCCGGCGCCACTGGCGACGCTGGCGACGATGGTGAAATCGTCCGGGCGCATGGCCGCCACGGCCTTGCCACCCAGCGCGCCCTGGGCGGTGCCGCAGATGGAGATGCCCGCTGCCTGCAGCACCACCGTGCCGGCGGGCGTTGCCCCGCCGGCGCCTGCCGCCGCGCCAACGTCCAGCACCAGCTCGTTGCGATAACCCATGAAGCGCGCCACCGCCAGGTTGCGCGGCTGGCCATAGACCGCCTGGGGCGTGCCGATCTGCTGGGCCACGCCGTCCTTCATGACGACGATGCGGTCAGCCAGCGACAGGGCTTCATCCTGATCGTGCGTGACGTACAGCGTGGTGCGGCCCAGCTCGCTGTGGATGCGGCGGATCTCGGTGCGCATCTCCAGCCGCAGCTTGGCGTCCAGGTTGGACAGCGGCTCGTCCATGAGGATCAGCGGCGGCTCGATCACGATGGCGCGGGCGATGGCCACGCGCTGCTGCTGCCCGCCCGACAGCTGGCCCGGCAGCTTGCCGGCATGCGCGCCCAGCTGCACAAGCTCCAGCGCCCGCGCCACCCGGGCGGCAATCTCGGCTGCCGGCAGGCCACGCATCAGCAGGCCAAAGCCCACGTTCCTTGCCACCGTCATGTGCGGGAACAGCGCATAGTTCTGGAAGACCATGCCGAACCCGCGCTGCTCGGGCGGCAGCCCGTCGATGCGCAGCTCATCCAGCAGGATGCGGCCCTCGGACAGCGCCAGCAGCCCGGCGATGCAGTTGAGGGCGGTCGACTTGCCACACCCCGAGGGCCCCAGCAGCGCGATGAACTCGCCACGGGCGATCTCCAGCGACAGCCCGTCCAGGGCGGCATGCCCCGGCGCGCCGCCCTTGCCACGCGCCGCGCCGCCGAAGCGGCGCGTGACGCCTTCCAGCTTCAGGCTGCTGAAATTGGCCTTCATCGATTCGATTCGCGGGTCACTTGAACTTCTGCGCGCCGACCTCGGTGTCCCAGATGTGAAAGGCCTTCACCATCGCCTGGGCGTCCAGCGGCTGCGCGTGCGGGCGCTTGGCGGTCCAGTCGGCGTATTCGGCGCGGCCGAAGTCGCGGATCACGTCCTGGCTGGCCTTCGGCGCCATGGTGATGGGCACGTTCTTCACGGCGGGGCCGGGATAGAAGTAGCCCTTGTCCCAGGTCAGCGCCTGCTGCGCGGGTTTCAGCAGGTGGGCCATCAGATCCAGCACCACGTTGAACTTGTCGGCCGGCACGCCCTTGGGAACCATCAGGTACTGCGTGTCGTTGATCCAGGTGAAGTTCTTGAACGCCGAGATCTTGTAGTCCTTGGGCACGATGCCCAGGGCACGCGGGTTGATGTCCCAGCCGGTCACGCTGACCGTCATGTCGCGCGAGCCTTCGCCGAACTCCTTCATCGTCGCGCCGGTGCCGGTGGGGTAGTACTCGATGCACGTGTTCAGCGCCTTCAGGAATGCCCAGGTCTTGTCCCAGCCTTTCACCGGATCCTTCGGGTCCTTGTCGCCCAGCAGGTAGGGCAGGCCCATGAGGAAGGTGCGGCCCGGCCCGGAGTTGGCGGGGCGCGCGTAGATCAGGCGGTTCGGGTTGGCCTTGCACCAGGCCAGCAGCTCCTGCGGCGACGTCGGGGGCTGCTTCACCTTCTCCGGGTTGTACTCAATGAACGGCCCCCCGGTCATGAACACCACCGCCAGGGCGTGGCCCTGGGTCAGGTCCTGCATCTTGCGCGCCTCCGGGGTGTAGTTCTCCAGCACGTTGGGGAACTTCTTCGCCTGCTCGGGCAGCATGCGGTTCCACAGACCCTGCTGGATGCCGGCGGCCAGGATGTCGGTGCCGCCCAGCACCAGATCGATGTCGGTGCGGTTGGCGGCCTGCATGGCCTTCAATTTCCCGGGCAGCTCGGGCGCCGGCGCCTTGGTGAAGGTGAACTTCACCGCCGGGTTCACGGTCTTGTAGGACTCGATGGCGTCTTGAAGCAGCGCCAGCGCGCCACCCACGTCCACCACGTTGATGGTCTGCGCGCGCGCCGGCGCGGCCATGCCCAGCAGGCAGGCCAGCGACAGCACCGTGGCGCCAAGCAGCCTCCTGGCAGGGGGGGCCGCGAGCGCGAAACGGGTCTTCATTGTCAGCATGCTTGTCTCCTTGAAAGGTGGCGGAAAACGGTGACCACGCGGTGGATGGGCGCGGGCAGGACCTGACCCCCAACACTGGTCCCTTCAGGCTGCGAGTCAGACCGTTGATGAATACTCCTTCGGCGTCAGGTCGCCAAGCGAGCTGTGCGACCGGACCTTGAGACACCGGTCGCGGAACGTCCGGTGGGAGGTGGATCCATCAGGTTCGTGCGCGGCGTCCTGGCCCGCGCCTCTTTTTTGTCGGCCCACCCGTGCGCGCCACGCTCCGTGACCGTGCAGTGGCGGCCGGAAACGGGTGGACGCGCTGGCGCGCCTCGAATCGCTCCGCCAGGCAATCGCCCAGCGCGCGCATCCGCGCGGCCAGACGCAAGCTGGCTGAGGTGACCAGCATGATCGGATAGCTCTCGCTGTAGAAGCCGGGAAGGACGTGCACCAGCCGTCCGGTCGCCACGTCCTCGCAGACGTCGATCCACGCTTTCAACGCGACACCGTGGCCGGCCAGCGCCCACTGGCGGGTGACGGCGCCGCTGTTCGACAGCCAGCGGCCCTTCACGGCCACCGTGACGTCGCGCGGGCTGGTGAAATGCCACAGGTCGGCGCGACGGGTGGCTGTCTTCAGAAGCACGCACTCGTGCCGGGCCAGATCCTCCACCCGCCGGGGAACGCCGTTCTGTCGCAGGTAGGCGGGCGCGGCCACCATCACCCGGCGTGTGTCGGCCAGCTTGCGCGCGATCAAGCTGCTGTCGCTGGCGGCGCCATAGCGAATGGCGGCGTCGACGTCATCACGCCACAGATCGCGGATCCCATCGGACAGCTCCAGCACCAGCTTGATGCCGGGGTGGGCCTGCAGGAAGGCATCCAGCGCGGGCACGACCAGCTGCTGTCCCACGTCCGTCGGCGCCGTCAGCCGTACCAGCCCCTGGACCGTGCTTCGTCCGGAGAGGAACAGCTCGCGGGCCTCGTCCAGGGTCGCCAGGGCCAGCCGCGCCTGCTCCAGAAAGCGCTGGCCCTCGGGCGTCGGTTTCAAGCTGCGCGTGGTTCGGGTGAACAGCTTGCCTCCCAGCTCGTCCTCGGCACGAGCCAGGGCCGCGCTGGCGGTCGCCGGCAACCATCCCAGGTGGCGGGCCGCCGCCGAGATGCTGCCCTTCTCGTCGGCCTGAACAATCAGCTTCAGAAAGGCCAGATCCATTTTCAAACCTGGTTTGATAATGAAACAAAAAGGCCGCTATTTTCAAATCAGGCGGCCGGCCGCAGGCTTCTGGCAGTGGACACCTCACGAAAGGACAGCACGATGAAAGCCGTGGCCTTGACCCAGTACCTGCCCATCACTGATCCGTCGTCGCTGCTCGACGTCGATCTGCCGGAGCCAACGCCGGGACCACACGACCTGCGGGTCCGGGTGCACGCGGTGTCGGTCAACCCGGTCGACACCAAGGTCCGCGCCCCGCGGCCCACCGTCGAGGCGAACCCGCGGGTGCTGGGCTGGGACGCGGCCGGCGTGGTCGAGGCGGTGGGCAAGGAGGTGCGGCTGTTCGCGCCGGGGGACGCTGTCTATTACGCGGGCGATATTCGCCGGCCGGGGAGCAACCAGGCGCTGCACCTGGTCGACGAACGGATCGCCGGCAGGAAGCCGAGCAGCATCAGCTTCGCCGAGGCGGCTGCCTTGCCCCTGACGGCCATCACCGCCTATGAGGCGCTGTTCGATCGGCTGCGTTTCGATGTCGAGGGCGGCTCGGCCGGCAAGACGATCTTGATCGTGGGCGGCGCGGGCGGGGTCGGCTCCGTGGCGATTCAGCTGGCGCGCCTGGCCGGGCTGCGGGTGGTGGCGACGGCCTCCCGTGAGGAGAGCCGCGCCTGGGTGCGGGCGCTGGGCGCCGACGCGGTCATCGACCACAAGGGCGACCTGGGCCAGCAGCTGGCTCTGGCGGGCGTCGGCGAGGTCGACGCGGTCGCGCTGTTCAACGACACCGACGGACACTGGGCGGCGCTGCCAGGCGTCGTGCGGCCGCAAGGATCGGTGGTGTCGATCGTCGAGCCGCGGGGCCCCCTGGACCTGGGCATCCTCAAGAACAAGAGCATCTCGTTTTCGTGGGAGCTGATGTTCACCCGCTCGATGTTCCAGACCGACGACATGATCCAGCAACACCTCTTGCTGAACCGCGTGGCGGACTGGGTCGACGCCGGCCGCGTCAAGACCACCATGCGCCAGCGGCTGTCGCCGATCAACGCCGGGAACCTCCGACGGGCCCACGCCATGCTGGAGACGGGACGGACGATCGGAAAGATCGTGGTCGAAGGCTGGGGCTAGGGCAGGGCTCTCATGATTCGTCACATCTTGCGGGCGAAGGCCGCTCCATTCCTTCGGGCGAGGGCGAGGAGGCGTGGGGCAGAGCCTCGGCGGGGAGGCGGCCCTCACGCGGCCGCGGTGAGGTGATCTGGAAAAGATTCGTGCTTGGTCGGCAGGGCGTCGCAGCGCCTTGAAACAGATCCAGCGGGTGCACGGGGGCCGCTTGAACCTTCCGCTGGCAACCTGCCCTGCGGGGCGGACCCCTCCGGGCAGGAGCGCTTCAGGACACCCCGCCGAGACTCAGCCCCACGCCTCCTCGCGCCTGGG
>DATLVT010000081.1:0-21416 GCA_035577105.1 Polyangia bacterium | reverse complement strand
TGCAGTTGCAGCATTCCCACGTACGCCGCCGTTCCACTGTACGTCGTGGTGCCGGTGGTGACGCTGGCGCTGGGAAGTTGGTAACGACCGACCAGGACGACCTCGAAATGCGCGTACGGGAACAGGTTGATCTGTCCGTCGAAGGCGGTGCGGCCGGTCGCGGCCACTGACAGGTTCTCCTGGAATCGTTCGTAAGCGGCGCCCACCATCAACCCTTTGATGGGGATCAGCGTCGCGCCCAGGAAGGACACGAACTGGTCCTGGTTGACGGAGGCCAGCTTCAGTTGCTGGTGGATGTAATTGGCCTCGCCCATGAACAGCAGCTTGGCCGGCTCCAACCAGTACTTGGCCTCGGCGCCGCCCTGGTAGCGCGCCTCCTCCTTGGCGATGCCGGCGCGCGCCTGCAGGCCGATGGCCAGGGCGCCGAAGAGTCGTTTCTCGGCGAACGCCGCCACGCCGCTCTCCGGCTGGCCGACAGAGCGAATGAAGTCGGGCGAGCTGCTGGGCGGCGGGGTGAAGGCGGTGACGTGGGCTTCCCAGTCCTCGGCGAAATAGCCGCCCGACAGGTTGTACGTTTCTTCGTAAAGGTTGAAGCCGGTGTAGCGCCGCACCCAGTAGGTGTGCTCGACGAAGCGGATGCCATAGGGCGCGAAGAATTTGCCGACGCGCACGTACGGCCCGCTGGCGCTGGGCCGCCACATCAAGTAGTGCTCCTTCGACAGCAACCGGGCGGGGATGTCTTTGAACCGCCCGCTGATCGTTCCGTCGTCGGGACGAACGACGCCGCGATCGCCGACGGTGAGGTTCAGCGAAAAATCGCCGAAGGTGGCGCGGGCGTAGACGTCGAACTGCATCGGGAAGTACGCCGACTCCGGCGACTCGGCGCCGCCCACGTTGTTGGTCAGCGCGGCGAATCGAAAGTCGGCGCCCAGGGCCAGCCAGTCGGGCGGCGACCAGGCGCCGTGCAGGAACGCCCCGCTGCCGGCCATGCTGATGCTGTCGCCGCTCTCGTCACGGCCCCACGACGTCAGCAGGCCGCCCCCCGACGGAGAGAAGTGGCACTGCGCGCAGCGGGCGGTGCCCGAGCTGAACTGGAACTGGGGATAGGCCGCGGCCGGGCGCGCGCCCGCCGCAAAAAGACCGACTGCCAGCAGCGAGAAAAAACCAAGGCGCATGAGCTTTGCCATTAGTTGTTCGTCGCTCCGTTCTTGATCCATTGCCCGATCAGCAGCACGTCCTCTTCAGGCAGCGGAAAATCGGGCGGCATGCGGCGCGTGCCCTGGGCGTTCAGCAAGAACATCAGCTCCGAGCCGTCAGGGTTGCTGGGGACGACAAAGAACCGCTTGACGAGAGAGTCAAAGCCGACGTCCTTGTTGTACAGGTTGACCCCCGCTTTCCGGGCGACGTCGGAATGGCAGCTGGCGGTGGCGCAGCTGGGTTCAATGATGGCGGTCGAGATGAACGACCATTTCGCCGGCCTGTCGTCAGTCGATCCGCCGCATCCCGCGAACAGACCGAAAACGGCGGCGCCCAGCGACACGGCCTTGAAGGCGCATCGGAATGACATCGAGGGGGGATTATGCACAATCGGCTTTTCGGCTCAATGTTTTCTATCGGCGCCCTCCGAGGGTGCCAGCTGCAGATCGCCGAGCCACACCGTCGTCGGTCCTACCGCCGCATCGACGCGCAAGCGTCGTTCATCGACGCGTGAGCGTCGTTCGACGACGCGTGAGCGTCGTTCGACGATCGTCTGCAGGCGCAAGTTCCCTCCCCGGTGATCGACGAGACCGTCCAGTATTTGCGACGGTGACGGATCTGCTTCCGACAGTTCGACTGCCGCGATCGTCTGCGCCCCCGCCGTGACGGCGAGCCGCAGAATGTCCGTCGACGGGGACGGACCTGTCGCGTCCACCGTGGCGGTGAATCGATATTGTCCAGCAGGCAGCTCGAATTCTGTGACGGCGGACACCGCCGGCTGATCCGCGACAATCGTCAAACCGACGCCGTTCCAGACGCCGTGCAGGGGCGACCGGCCCTGCCCGGGCGCGGGCAGCGTCGGCTTCCAGGTGCAAAGGCGCGTCTGGGCGCCGGCGCCGCAGACCGCGACCGCCCAGCGATGGCGCTCGCGCAGGGCCGCGCCGGCCTTCACCAGCGACGGCCAACCAAGAAAGATCGCCACCAGCAGCGCGAGGCCGGCGGCGAACGGCCGCCAGGACCAACGGCCCGCCGACCAGGCGCCACCGACGGAAAAAAGCGAGTCCAGGGCGGCGCCTGCGAAGGGGAACAGGAACACGGCGATGGCCAGGTGGTAGCGAACCTCGGAGAAAAAAGTGGCGTAAAGCGCGGTCAGAAAAAGCGGCGTGGCCAGGAGGCTGAGCGCCATCCAGCGCCTTCTTGAAAACGCCGCCACCACACCGACGGCGGTCAGCGCCACCAGCGCGTACCAGAACCCGTCGACCAGCTGTTCGATCGGTCGCTGGTGCAGCAGGAACCAGGCGCGGGTTCCGCCGCCCAGCACCCCCTGCCGATAGATGGGCCAGTACAGCAGCGGGCGTTCGTTGGTCAGCAAGCGATCCGCCTTGGCCATCACCAGGCCCGCGGCATAGGCAGGCTCGAAGCGCGCCCACGACAGCGCCAGCTGGTACGCGGCGTGGTCGGACTGACGGTGCGGCGGCTCGAACAGCTTGAAGCCGGTCCCCTTCCAGAACATCAGGTTCAGCGAGCGTGAGTAGACGCCGTCGGTGTCGGGATTGGCCCCGACCAGAGCGGTGTGGCCGCCGTGGCTGTCGGTGAGAAAAAATTCGCCGTAACGTCGCTGGTTGCGCAGGCCCCAGGGCAGCAACACCAGGAACGCCACCCCGCCGCTGACCGCCGCACGCAACAGCGCCTGCGACGGCCGGACGCGCGCCGCCAGCCAGAACAGCAGCGACAGCACCGCCAGCGGCGCCGCCACGGCGCGCACGGTGGCGGCCAGCCCCGACACCAGCCCGAACAAGATCGCCGCCAGCCACGGTCGTCGATCGTGCCAGCGCGCCAGCTGATAGGCGGCGGTCGCCAGCAGGACGCCCGTCGGCATGTCGGTCCCAATCACGCTGGAGACCGCGATGCCGGCCGGCCAGACGGCATACAGCGCGGCGGCGACCAGACCGGCGCGGCGGCTGAACAACCGATGGGCGATCCCGCCCACCGGCCAGGCGCCCAGCCCGCCCACGACGGCGCCCAGAAGCTTGGCCGCAAGGACGCCCCCGCCCAGCGCCTGCACGGCCCCCAGCGCGAGGACGTAACCCGGCATGTAGATGAACGCCGGATCGAAGGCGCCGTGCTCCACGAGGTGCGCGGCCGACTCCCAGTAGAGCGCGAAGTCACCGACCGGATGGGTGGGGACCAGCAACACCCAGGCAAGGCGCAGCGCGATCGCACCGACCACCAGCGCCGCGAACATCGACGGCTATCCCGATCCCGGGGGTGCGTCCGCGACGTGCAACAGTCGCCAGCGCCCAAAGCGCAACGCGCCCGCCGGCCAATCGCTGGCCAGGCGCGGCGCCCACGAGTCGTCGCGCACGGCCAGCCAGCGCGCACCGGTGCTGGCGATGGTCTGGGCCACGGAGCGCCCCGGCTCGCGCGTCAGCACCAGCGTCACCGACTGGGCCGCCGGCGTGCCCGACGCCTCGGTGACCGCGATGTCCATGAACTGGCAGGGGTCGACCATGATCGGCTCGCCGGGATGCCGGTGCTGCTGCAGGTACGCGGCCAGGCGGCGGTCCTCGTCGTCGAGGCGGGTCAGCGGTCCCAGCGATTCAGCGCCGCCCCAGCAGCGACCTGTCCCGGCCCAGGCGACGGCCAGGACCGCGACGCTGCCGAGGACCGCGCTGGCCGCCACCCAGCGTCGAACCCGGACGGCCACATCGCCGGTGGACAGGGAAGAAGTCGACAGCCAGTGACCGGCGGCCAGCGGCAAGAGCAGCACGCCTGGCACCAGGGCGAAGCGCGACAGCGGCTCAAAGTGCAGCGACACCAGCCCGTCGACCACGTACAAAAGCGGCGGCGCCAGCGCGGTGAAGACGACCAGCTTGTGCGGCGCCGTCAACGTGCGCCACGACCGCAGGGCGTGCGCCGCGCCCCACAGCATGGGTGGCGTCATCGCCGCGGCAAAGGAGAGGCTCCAGATCCCCAGCTGGCGCCCGCGCGCGCCGGCGCTGCCGTACTGATCGGTGATGGCGGCGCCCAGGTGGGCGTGGTCGTTGCTGATGTAGCGGGCAAAGAAGAACGGATCGTGCGCGACGACGCCCGACCAGAGCAGCCAGGCCGCCGGCAAGAGCGCCGCCCCCCCGACGAACAGCGCCAGGCCGCCCAGCACGGGACCGCGCAGCACGGGGCCGCCACCGCCAGCTCTCCGTCCCCGCCCCCACCACCAGGCCGCGGCCCCGGCGGCGACGGGCCACATCACCCAGGCGTCATAGCGGGTGACCGACGACAGCGAGGCGAAGATGCCGGCCAGGGCGTAAGGCCCCCACCGCGCCCGCGGAGCGTCCAGCGCCGTCAGCAGCTGATCCAGGGCGGCCACCACCAGCAGCAGGTACAGGGCCTCGCTGGCCGCCGTGATGGAGAGCTGGATGTGCAGCGGAGAGACCGCCAGGGCAAAGCCGGCCAGGTCGGCGCCGCGCTGGCCCGCGAGCCGCCGGGCCAGGCGCATGAACGGCAGGAAGGTGAGCAGGCCCACCAGCAGCGACAGCTCGCGCGACGAACGCGACAGGTCGGGATCCAGCCACAGGAACGGGCGCATCAGCGTCATGTGCAGCGGCCCGAACTGACAGAACGTGCGCGGATCGCCGGCCGCCTGCCCGTCCAGGTTCAACCGCTGGGCGATCAGCGCCCGCATCGGCGCGTCCCCCTGCTTGTTGTCGGCGAACGGAAACAGCGCCACCCGGACGATCAGCGCCAGGCCGAACACGATGCGCGCGCGATTCCCCTCCCCGAACATGGGGCGGAAGAATAGCGGACAATCGGCGGGCGCGTGAAACAGCCTCCGACGCGGGCGGCGTCAGCGCAGGGACAGCGACAGCAGCGCGGCGCGCACGCGCGGCAGGGCCTCGATGATCTCGGCCTCTGACACGGCACCGACCGAGATCCGGAACCAGCCGCTTTCGCCGCGCAGCCCGAAGGCCTGGAAGGGCACCACGGCGAACCCGGCCTGGGTGAGGAGGTGCTTGCGGATCTCCTCGTTGGTGTGGCCGGGGATGGCCACGCGCACCGACAGATAGATGGCCCCCTGGGGGGCGATAACCTCCACGGGAAAACCGTCGCGGCGCATCTCGGCAAAGCCGGCGGCCAGCGCGTCCAGGCGCCGCTTGACCCGCTCCAGCATGCCGTCGTGAAACGTCTTCACCGCCTGGTCGTCGTCCAGCAAGCCGGCCATCGCCACCTGCTCTGCCTTGGGCGCCCAGGCGCCGACGTGGCCCAGGATGTCGGCCATGCGCTGCCGCGCCGCGGGCGGCATCACCGCCCAGCCGACGCGCAGGCCGGTGGCGGCGAAGCTCTTCGACGCCGCGTCCAGCATGATGGTGTAAGGCGCCACCTCCTGACAGACCTCGGGCGGCGTGGCATGACGGGCCGACCCGAAGGTCAGCTGCCAGTAGACCTGGTCGTAACACAGCCACAGCGCCTTGCCGGCGTCGCCGCCCGCCTTGTAACGGCGCCAGTTCTCATCGACCACCAGCTCGCAGATGCGCCGCAGCTCGGCTGGATCGATGACGGTGCCGGTGGGGTTCAGCGGCGAGTTGATCATCAGCATGCGGGCCGTGGTCAGGTGCGGCCGCAGCATCTGCGCGGTGGGAAAGAAATTGGTGTCGGCGGAGACCGGCAGCTCGACCGCCCGGGCGTTGCAGAGATAGGCGTAGTGGTTGTTGTTCCACGACGGCACCGGGTAGACCACCACGTCGCCCGGATCAAGGACGGTGCGAAAGGCGCCGTACAGCAGCGGCCGCGCCCCGCCGGTGATCAGCACCGACTCAACGGGGTACGTCAGGCCCAGCCCGCGCGAGTAGAACCGGGCCACGGCCTCGCGCAACGGCAGCACGCCGTCGGACGGCGGATAGTTGGTGTGCCCGCCGGTCAGCGCGGCGCGCACGCCCTCCAGCAGCTTTTCCGGGATCGGGAAGTACGTGGGATCGAAATCGCCGACGGTGAGGTTGCAGATGACCGCGCCTCTGGCCTTCATGGCCCTGATCTCGGCGGCGATGCGCAAGATCTCGGAGCCGACCACACCGCGGGCCAGCTCTGACAGCGAGCCGTCGACCGTCGCTGCGTCGCCCAGGCGACCGGTCAGATCGATGGGGGTCGTCACGACCGCTCGAGGTAGGTGTAGCCTGCCAACCCTTCCTCGTACATGCGCAGCATGGAACGCGTCTCTTCCAGCGTCATGCGGTTGGCGCGCACGGCCATCTCGGCGAAGCGGCGCACGCGCGCCACCAGATCCTCACGGGCGTAGCTGACGTACTTGAGGACGTCGGTCACCGTGTCGCCGGTGACCACGTGTTCGATCTGATAGCCGCCGCCGGCGGCCAGCGAGACGTGGACGGTGTTGGTGTTGCCGAACAGGTTGTGCAGATCGCCGAGGATTTCCTGGTAGGCGCCGATCAGGAACACGCCCAGATAATAATCCTGGCCGTTGACCGGGTGCAGCTCCAGCACCGACTTGACGTCGCGGCGATCGATGAAGTGATCGATCTTGCCGTCGGAGTCGCAGGTGATGTCGGCCAGCACGGCCCGCCGGGTCGGCTCCTCGCCCAGGCGGTGGATGGGCATGATGGGGAACAGCTGATCGATGGCCCAGATGTCGGGCAGCGACTGGAACATGGAGAAGTTGCAAAAGTAGGTGTCCGACAGGGCGCGCTCCAGCCCCTCCAGCTCTTCCGGGACCTCGCGCATGTCGCGGGTCAGCTTGAGGAGCTTCTGGCAGATGGCCCAGAAGATGTCCTCGGCCACCACCCGCTCTGACAGCGACAGGTTGCCCAGGTTGAAAAGCTGCAGCGCCTCTTCCTTGTACTCCAGCGCGTCGTGATAGGCCTCGAGGACGTTCTTGCGTGTGATGTCGCGGTAGGTCTCGAAGAGATTCTTCACCATGCGCGACGCGGCCTCGCCCACCTGATCGGGGGCCTTGCCCACGTCGAACTCGCCCACGCCCAGGATGTCCATGACCAGCATCGAGTGGTGGGCCACCACCGCCCGCCCCGATTCCGAGACGATGGTGGGGTGCGGGACCGACGCCGAATCGCAGATCTCCTGCAGCGAGAACACGATGTCGTTCGCGTACTCCTGCATGGTGTAGTTCATCGATGAGGCAAAGTTGGTCTGCGAACCGTCATAGTCAACGCCCAGGCCGCCGCCGGCGTCGAAGTATTTGAGGGGGGCCCCCAGCTTGACGACCTCGACGTAGAACCGCCCCGCCTCGCGCAGGGCGTTCTTGACGGCGCGGATGGCGGAGATCTGGCTGCCCAGGTGAAAGTGCAGCAGCTCGAAGCAGTTCAGCAGATCGTTCTTGCGCAGAAAGTTGATCCCCTCGACCACCTCGCGCGTCGACAGGCCGAACTTCGAGCGGTCGCCGCCCGAGGCCTCCCAGCGCCCGGAGCCCTTCGACGCCAGCTTGACCCGGATGCCGATGCGCGGGCGGACGCCCATCTTCTTGGCGGTCTCGGCGATGAGGGCCAGTTCAGAAAACTTCTCGACGACGATCAGCACGGTGCGCCCCAGCTTGGACGCCATCAGCGCCGTCTCGATGTACTCCTCGTCCTTGTAGCCGTTGCAGACGATCAGCGCCTCTTCGTCGTCCAGCATCCCCATCACCGCCAGCAGCTCGGGCTTGGACCCGGCCTCCAGGCCATAGTGATAGGGGCGGCCGAACTGCACGATCTCCTCGACGACGTAGCGGTGCTGGTTGACCTTGATGGGGTAGACGCCCTTGTACTCGCCCTTGTAGCCGTACTCGGCGATGGCCCGGCGAAACGCTTCGTTCAGCTCGACGATGCGGCTCTTCAACACGTCGGAGAAACGGATCAGCAGCGGCAGGCCGATCCCGCGGCGGGCCACCTCGTCGACCAGTTCTTTGAGGTCGATCTTGCCGTTGTCGGCGCCGGCCGGGTGAGCCTGGACGTTGCCCGACTCGTTCACCGAAAAATAGTTATTCCCCCAGGCCTTGACCCCATAGATCTCCGCCGAGTCGGCGATGGTCCATTTACGTGGGATCCCGGTAGCGCTGCTCATGCAGCGTACGTTGAAGAAAAACTGCCCGGGATGCCAGCGAAAACGCGCTCAGAACTTCAACGAGACGCCCGCCGACCCGTAGACGAAGGTGTCCTTGTCGAACATGGCGGAGTTGATCTTGTCGGTGAAGGCCTGGCGGGGCTCGTAACCGAACTGCGAGGGGAACGGCAGGAACTCGATCTGGAAGTACAGCGAGGTCAGGTGGTCCAGGCTGGCGGTGACGCCGACGCCGGCGTAGAGGCGGTTGCCGCTGAACCAGTGGTCGTTGGGGTCCTGGCCGCCGAACAGCGAGGTCATGGCCGGCACACCCTTGGCCGGATCGCCGCAGAAGTCATCGGCCTCGGTGCCGTTGTTCCGCTCGGTCTGGCCGGGACAGAACCTGTCGTACCACCAGGAGAATCGGCCGCTGACGAAGAAGGTGGCCACGTCGCTGAAGGCCAGCGAGGCGATGGCGGAGGCGTCGCCGAAGACGGTGTTGCGCCCGTTGCGCCCGAAGCCGCCGCCGATATCGGCGCGGACGGCCACCGCCAGCGGCCCCACCTCGACCAGCTGCAGGCGGCCGTGCAGGTTGAGGTCGGCCATCTGGAAGAAGGTCTGGAACTCGACGCCCATGTCCATGCCCAGGGGCTTGATGGCGAAGGCGCCGACGGTCAGCCGCAGCGTGAAATAATAGGGATAGCCGATACCGGCGTCGGCGGTGACGCCCCCCACCGGGTTGACGCGGGCGCCGAACGACGACATCCCCGCCTTGCGCCGGGCCTGCTGCTCGGGCGAGGGGCCGGTGGGTAGCTGCTTGAGGTCGACGGAGAACAGCTTCTCGCGCCCCCCCTCGACCTTCACCGTCTCCTTGTGGTCGAAGTAGCCCTTCTGGCGAAACTCGATGACGTGGTCGCCGGCCTGCACGCTGTCGCGGTGCAGCGGCGTCTTGCCCACCAGCTCGCCGTCGATGCGCACGTCGGCCCCTTCCGGCGTCGACAGGATGCGCACGGCGCCGGTCGCGCTGAGGTCGGCCACCAGGGCCACCGGCTGGTTCTCGATCAAGATGACCTCGCGCTTGAAGTCGGTGAAGCCGTCCTTGTGCACGACGATGTAATGCTTGCCCGGCTCCAGGTCGGTGCGGTCGATGGGGGCCCGGCCCATGCTGGACCCGTCGACGAACACCTCGGCGTTCGGCACCGTCGACTGCACCTTCAGCGACGAACGGGCGCGGTCGGCGGCGGTGTCCATCTTCACCTCGACGACCACCTGCTCGCCCGGCGCCACGCGCACGCTCTGCGACGTCGATTTGAACTTTGGTTTGCGCCCCTCGACGATGTGCTGGCCTGGGGCCATGTCCTTGACCGTCAGGGGAGCCCGGCCCTTGTCGTCGCCGTCGACGAAGATCTCGACGTCGGGCTCGCTGGCGATCACGCGCAGCTGCGACCCGCCGGCGCTGGCCAGGTTGGCCGCCACCTTGGTCTGCTGGCCGGCCACCACCACCACGGTCTGTCGCCAGGGCGGCTGGCCGTCCTTGCGGACCTCGACCACGTGCTCGCCGGCGGGCACGCCGTTGATCACCGCCGGGGCCACGTCCTTGCGCACGCCGTCGACCCACACGTCGCCGCCACCCTCCGACGTCACCAGCAGGGCGCCCCCCGGCTGCTCGGCCTTCTCCAGCTGGACATCGCGGGTGCGCCGCTCGTCCTCGCCGATGTCGACCCAGTCGGACAGCGTCTTGAAACCTTGCTTCTTCACCTCCAGCTGGTGACGACCGGCCACCAGCTCGAACGTGTTGGGGATGGTGCCGCGCAGGACGCCATCGATGTAAGCCTCGGCGCCCTCGGCGTTGCGATCGCCACCGGCGCGCAGATCCAGGCGCCCCGGTTGCGGCGCCCGCTCCATGGTGAACGTCAGCGTCTGGTTCTTGCGGACGTTGACCTCACGGTCCTGGGGCTTGAACCCGCGCAGCTCGACGGTGAACTTCACGATCCCGCGCGGCACCTTCAAGGTGATGGGCGTGTACCCGGCCACTCCATAGTCCTTGGGCGAAGGCCCGGCGTCCCAGAAGACCGCCGCCTGCTGCGGCGAGCTGTCGATCTTCACGCGGAACGTCCGCCCGCGAATGGTGGGACGTTCCTTGACGCCGTTTTGCGCCAGGGCGGCGCCTTCGCCGACGAACGTTGCGCCGGCGAACATCGTGAGCGCGAGGAGGGAAGACAGGACCACGAACGTGGCGACGCGGTTCATGGGCGACGGACCTCCAGGGCAAGCTTTCTAGAGAAACGGGGGAGACGATCGGCGTTTGTCGACGGAAGGCCGGGCCAGCGTAACGGCGCGCCTTCGACTGGTCAACTGCGTCCCGATGCGGTCAGTACAAAAGCACGTCGACCGCATCGCCGCGGGCCAGCGCCTCGCAATCGGATTCGATGCGCACCAGGCCGTCCGCCAGCACCACGTTCGAGATGGCCGCCGAACCGCCCGCCAGCGGGTGGGCCCACACCTCTCCGTCCTCGTCGGCCAGCCGCACCCGCAGATAATCCTCGCGACCGCGCGCCGAGGTGTATGCCCGCCCCAGACGCGCCCGTCGGTGCGCCGGCCAGGGATCGCGCCCGGTCTCGCCGCCCAGACGCCACAGCATCGGCCGCACGAAGGCGTCGAAGACGATCATGGACGACGTGGGAAACCCCGGCATGCCGATCACCGGCTTGACGCCCGAGCGGGCGAACAGCGTCGGCTTGCCGGGACGGATGTCGATGCCGTGAAACAACACGCCCGGCGCCTCCAGGTCGCGCAGCGCCTCGGCCGAGACGTCCTTGACCCCCACCGAGGAGCCGCCCGACAGGATCAACCCGTCGTGGCCGGGCAGCAGCCGGGCCACCGCCGCGCGCAGGTCGCCGGCGTCGTCGCGCACGATGCCGCCGTAGGTGACCGTGGCGCCGGCCGCTTCCAGCTGGGCCCCCAGCACCGACTGGTTGACGTCGCGGACCTGACCGGGGGCGGGCGACGCCGTGGTCGGCTCGCACAGCTCGTTCCCCGTCGAAAGCAGCGCGATGCGCGGGCGGCGGTACACGGACACCTCGGCCACGCCGAAGGTGGCCAGCGCCGCCAGATCTTGCGGCCGCAACCGCCGACCCGGCGCCAGCACGGCCGCCCCGGCCCGGATGTCCTCGCCCGCGGCGATGATGTTGGCCCCGGCCGCCACCGCGCCGAAGATCTGCACGTCGCCACCGACCGGGACGTCGCCCGATCGCGGAGCGGTCTGCTCGATCATGACCACCGCGTCGGCGCCGGCCGGCAAGAACCCGCCGGTCGAGATGCCGACCACCTGGCCGGCCGGCACCCCGCCGCTGAACACGCCTCCCATCGGCACCACGCCAGCCAGACGCAACGTCACCGGCCCGGTCGCCGTCGCCGCCTGCACGTCGCCGGCCCGCACGGCGTACCCGTCCATCACGGAGCGCGCCGCCGCCGGCAGATCCTCGGGCGCCACCAGCGCCTCCGCCAGCACCCGCCCCCCGGCCGCGCGCAGCGGCACCCGCTCGACGCCCACGGGCGCCACGTCACCCATGATCCGGCGCGCCTCGGCGGCCGGCAGCAAGGTCAGCGACGGTGACGAGGCCACGCCTACACCGGTTGCACGGCGCGCCGCCGTGGGTAGCCGGGCGTCTGCTTGTGGTCGGTGGCGCCGAGCCGCCGCAGAAGCTCGCCGCGCAGATCGTCGCCGGGGACGATGGCGTCGACGTGAAGATCGCCGGCCAGCTTCAAGATGTCGATGTCCTCCCGGTACTGCTGGCGCAGCTCTTCGATGAAGGCCGGGCGCTCCGCCTCCGGTTTCTCGGCGATCTTGTTGGCGTAGACGGCGTTGATGGCGGCTTCGGCGCCCATCACGGCGATCATCGCCTGCGGTAGGGCGATGGTGGCGTCGGGATCGAACCCGGGGCCGCACATGGCGTACAGCCCGGCGCCGTAGGCCTTGCGCAAGACCACGCAGAACTTGGGCACGGTGGCGTCGGCCACCGCCGAGATCATCTTGGCGCCGTGGCGGATGATCCCCTGCCGCTCGACGGCCTTGCCGATCATGAACCCGGGCACGTCGGCCAGAAAGATCAACGGCAGGCCGAAGGCGTCGCACAGCCAGATGAACCGCGCGGCCTTGTCGGCTGAATCAACGAACAGCACGCCGCCCTTCCATTTCGGCTGGCTGGCCACGATGCCGACCGCCCGGCCGCCCAGGCGCGCGAAACCGGTCACCAGCTCGCGCGCGAACAGCTTCTTGATCTCGAAGAAGCTGCCCTCGTCGACCAGCGCATCGATAACGGCGGCGATGTCGAACGCCTGGTTCTGGTTGGGCGGCAACACGTCGTCGATCCGCCTGGCGCCGGGGCGCGGGTCGCGCGCCGCGATGATCTCCGGCCGCTCGCCCCCGCGCTGGGGCAGGTAGGCGAAATAATCGCGCGCCGCCTGCAGGCAGCTCTGCTCGTCCTTGGCCAGGAGGTCGCCGCAGCCGGAGACCTCGCAGTGCATGCGCGCCCCGCCCATCTCCTCCAGGGTGACCTTCTCGCCGATCACCATCTCCGCCATGCGCGGCGAGCCGAGGTACATCGAGGCGTTCTTGTCGACCATGAACACCACGTCGCAGAAGGCCGGGATGTACGCCCCGCCCGCCGCCGACGGACCGAACAGCAGGCAGATCTGCGGGATGGCGCCCGACAGCTTGACCTGGTTGTTGAAGATGCGCCCGGCGTGCCGCCGCCCCGGGAACATGTCGATCTGATCGGTGATGCGGGCCCCGGCCGAATCGACCAGGTAGAAGAGCGGGATGCGCAGGCGCCCGGCCTGTTCCTGGATGCGCACGATCTTCTCGACGGTGCGCGCCCCCCACGACCCGGCCTTGACCGTCGAGTCGTTGGCCATGATCGCCACCGGACGCCCGTGCACCCGCCCCAGGCCGGTGACGACGCCGTCCGCCGGCAGATCGCGCGCGCCGGCGTTGGCGTAAAGCCCGTCCTCGACAAAGTCCTTGCCGCCGTCGTCGCACAGGCGCGCGATGCGTTCGCGGCAGAACATCTTGCCGGCGGCGGCGTTGCTCTCGTGATACTTGGGCGCGCCGCCCTTCTTGATCGTCGCTGCCAGCGCTTTCAGCTCGTCACTGCGTGCCATGCCATGTCCTTGTCTTATTTGCCCTGAAAAACCGGCGGGCGCTTTTCGACGAAGGCGGCCAGGCCCTCCTCGCGATCCTCGCTGGTCAGCACCACCTCGTAGCAGGAACGCTCCAGCGCCAGCGCCGCGTCCAGCGGCAGGGCCAGCCCGCCGTCGATGGCGCGCTTGGCCTGCGCCACCGCCAGCGGACCGCCCGCCGCCACCTCGGCCGCCACCGCCAGCGCCGCGCCCAGCAGGTCGGCCGCCGGATGCACGGACGCGATGATGCCCAGGGCCCGGGCCTGCACGGCGTCGATGCGCCGGCCGGTCAAGATCAGCTCCTTGGCCACCGCCACGCCGGCCACCCGGGCCAGCCGCTGCGTCCCGCCGGCGCCGGGAATGATCCCCAGGCGCACCTCGACCAATCCCAGCTGCGCGTTGTCGGCGCCCAGGCGAATGTCGCACGCCAGCGCCAGCTCGAACCCGCCGCCGAACGCCGCGCCGTTGATGGCGGCGATGACCGGCGCCGGGAAGGCCGCCACGCCGTCGACGGCGGCACCCAGCGCGTTCAAGAAGCGCCGCGTGTCGGCCAGACTCATGGCCCGCCGCTCTTTCAGATCGGCACCCGCGCAGAAGGACTTGCTGCCCGCCCCGGTGATGATCAGGGCGCGCACGTTGCCGGCGCCGCGCAGGTCGCGAATCGTCTGATCCAGCGCCGCCACCAGCTCGACCGACAGCGCGTTCATGGCCGCCGGGCGGTTCAGGGTCAGGATCGCCGTCGTCCCCCGTCGTTCGACCAGGACCGGGCTGGTCGCCGCGGCGGACGGCACGTCGGTGGTCGTCATCGGGTTTGGGCTTTCACGGTAACACGTCAGCCGCTGGTGGTGGCGCGCGCCCGCGCGCCCACGGCGGCGCGATAGAACTTCGACGGCATCTCGTGCCCGACCAGCGTCGAGGCCAGCCGCGAACAGTCGACCAGCTTGTCCAGGCTGACCCCGGTGCGGACGCCCATCCCCTCCAGCATGTACACCACATCTTCCGTCGCCACGTTGCCCGACGCCCCCGGCGCGTAAGGACAGCCGCCCAGCCCCCCCAGCGCCGAATCGACGGTGGTGATGCCCATCTCCACCGCCACCAGGATATTCGCCAGCGCCGTTCCGCGCGTGTCGTGAAAATGCACGGCCACCTCGGGCGCCGGGATCTCCGCCAGCACGCGCGACAGCACGTCGCGCACCTGGCGCGGGTTGGCCACGCCGATGGTGTCGCCCAGCGACACCTGATAGCAGCCCAGCGCCTTCAGGGCCCGGCACAGCTCCAGCGCCTTGGACGGATCGACGGCCCCCTCGTAGGGACAGCCGTACACCGTCGAGACGTACGCGCGCACGCGCAACCCCGCCGCCAGCGCCGGCGGCACCGTCTCGTGAAAGGCGGCCAGCGTGGCGGCGATGGTCTTGTTGACGTTCTTCTTGTTGTGCGTCTCGGACGCCGACATGAAAACCGCCACCTCCTTCATCCCGGCCGCCATGGCCGCGTCCAATCCCTGCCGGTTGGGCACCAGCGCCGAGTAGACGATCCCGGGATGCCGCGTGATCCGCCGCGACACCTCGGCGGCGTCGGCCAGCTGGGGAATCCACTTGGGGTTGACGAAGCTGGTGATCTCGACGGCACGCAGGCCGGTCTCCGACAGCGCGTCGATGAAGCGGATCTTGTCGTCGGTGGGGATCAGGCGGGCCTCGTTCTGCAACCCGTCGCGGGGCCCAACCTCGTAGATGACGACGTCCGGTGGGAGATGGTCGAACAACGCCGATATTTTACCATTCTCGCCACGCCTCCGCGCCTATGGCCCGGTGTGGACCCGGGCGCTCAGGCTATCAGGCGGTCACACAGCTCGTCGGTGACGTCGTCCAGCGTGTCGACAACGACGTCGGCCGGTGACAGATCGTACCCGGCGAAGTTGCCCGCCCGCACGGCGATCACCCGCGCTCCGGCCGCCCGCGCGGACAGGATGCCGGGCGTGGCGTCCTCGATGGCGATGCACCGCCCGGGCGTGACCTGAAGCTGGGTCATGGCCAGCTGATACGAATCGGGCGCTGGTTTGCCGCGCAGGTAGTCCTCCGCGCCCAGCACCACCTGAAACAGCGCGCTGACACCCAGGCTGGACAGGGCGTCCTGCACCTCGACGCGACTGGCTCCCGACACCACGGCCATCCGCGACCGGCTGGCCAGCCGGCGCACGCCGGCCACCGCACCGGGCAACGCCCGGTAGCCGCTGGCCGCCAGCAGTCCCCGTTTTTGCTCGACGGCCGACGCGATCAGCGCCGGCATCGCCACCGGCAAGGCGTGATTGCGCGCCACCATGGCGTGGATCTCGTTCCACGAATGACCGATGACGAAGGCCCGCTCTTCCTCGGTCATCTCCGCGCCCAGGGCCCGGACCGCCAGCACCACCGACTCGACGTTCTCGCGTTCCGAATCGACCAGGGTTCCATCCAGGTCGAACAAGATCGCCTCCGGTGCCGCACCCATTGTCACGGGCGGTTTCTACCGGAGCATGGCCATGCCGTCGAGGTCGATCGCTGTAAACCCTGAGTAAGGCCGGACCGGTTTCCACGCAACCCCCGGGAACTGCACATGGCCCGAACTCGTCAAAACGGCCCCTGCCGTTTTTGTGTGGGCATCTTCACGACTTTACGCCGCGCTCTCCTTCAAAACGTTACGAGACAAGCCAGGCAGAGGGAGTAATCTTAGGAGTGCTGCCTCACGCTTGCGTGAGGTGGCCATGGGCCCGGCTGCGGATGAGAACCAGCGCGGGCCCGCTATTTTTTTTGGGCCCCCCCTAAAGCCTCCGCCAACGATGACGATGTTTCACATACATGAGCGAGGTGGAAGCGCTGTTGAGTGTCGACCGCGGCAAGGTGCCGCCTGGCACGGTCGCTTTCTTCCCTAGGGATCCCGAGGCCCCCATCCTGCGCTTGCGAGCGGCGCTGGCCGTCTTCGCCATCGTCTGTGCCTCCGGTTGTTATCTGCTGGGCGCCGGCTTGATGCCGGTGGTCCTGCTGTTGCTTGCGGCCGCCATGCTGGGCGTCACCGCCACGCGAACCATCGACGACAGCGATGGGCCCCCTTCCAAGAAGGCGACCATGGTCGTCACGCCGACGGGCCTCATCATTCGTGACGACTTCGGTCTGCGGACCTGGACCTTCGATCAACTGGCCGACGCCGTGCCGGTGGCCTTCGAGCAGCGAGTCGGTCTGCTGCTGGTCAAGCGCGACGGGTCGCGCGACGTCATCGACCACCTGTCGTTCGCCCGCAGCGAGGGTCTGCGCGAGATGATCCGGACCGGCATGATCCGGCACGCCTCGTCATCATCGAGCAGCCTGACCGTTCCGCAGGCCACAGGCCACTAAGAAATCTCGCGTCGCCACGCCAGTCGGCGTTCCAGCCAGCGGGACAGCGTCGTGAACGCGTAGCAGATCGCGAAGTAGAGCACGGCGATGAACAGGAAGATCTCCGTGGGGTGGACCAGGGTTCGGTTGTTCACCTGCGTGGCGACGTGGGTCAGCTCGTCGACGCCGACGATGAAGGCCAGCGAGGTGTCCTTGATCATCGACACGAACTGGTTCACGAACGACGGAATCATGTTGCGCAAGGCCTGCGGCAGCACCACGCGCCACATGGCCTGGCGCCGTGACAGTCCGGTGGCCACCGCCGCTTCGGTCTGCCCGCGCGGCACGGCGGCGATGCCGGCCCGCACGATCTGGGACATGTACGCCGACGTGAAGACGGTCAGCGACAGCACCACGGTCTGGCTCTCCGCCGTGGGGTGCCCCAGCAGCGCCGGCCACAGGAAGTAGGTCCAGAAGATCACCATCAGCAGCGGCAAGCCGCGCACGGCGTTGATGAACGTCAGCGACACCCAGCGAACGGCGCGCCGGCGCGACACGCTGGCCAGACCCAGCAGCAGCCCACCGAACAACGACAGCACCAGAGAGACCACCGCCAGCAGCAAGGTCAGCGCCAGACCACCCAGCGGGCCGTGCGGATAACGCCCGATCAGGAAGTAGGTGAGGTTGTCTCTGATGACCGAAAAATCCATCCGCGCCTACCGTCCCCGTCCCCGTCCCCGTCCCCTGCCCCGCCAGCCGCTCAGCGCCCAAGCGCCGGGTTGAGGACCTTGCGGTCGTAAAGCGCCACCACGCCGGTGATCAGCAGCGACAGCGCCAGATAGACCACCGTCGCCGCTGTGAAGGCCTCGAACCCCTTGAAGCTGTAACTCTCCACCTGCCGCGCCTGATAGGTCAGCTCGGCCACGCCGATGGTCATGGCCAGCGACGAATTCTTGGTCAGGTTCAGGAACTGATTGACCAGCGGCGGAACGGTGATGCGGACCGCCTGCGGCAAGATCACGCGCCGCATGGCCGCCAGATAAGAAAACCCCGCGCTGCGCGCCGCCTCCATCTGCTCCCTGGGAACGGCCAGGATACCGGAGCGGATGTCCTCGGCGATGAACGCCGACGTGTAGATGGTCAGGGCGATCACCGCCGCCGCGAACTCGAAGTTGTGGTTGTTCAGCCAGTCGTTCAGCGCCGCCGGCAACAGCTGGTACGACCCGAAGTACCAGAAGAAGATCTGCACCACCAGCGGCGTGTTCCGGAAGAACTCCACGTAGGCCACGGCCGCCGCCCGCAGCGGCCGCAGCGGCGACAGGCGCAGGACGGCGATGGCCAGCCCCAGCACAAACGACGCCACCATGGCCACCGCCGACAGCTGGACGGTGACCTTCAGACCAGACAGAAGCCAGTCAAGGTACTTGCCGGAGGTGACGACCGCCCAGTCGAACTTGTAGCTCAGCACGGGCGGGCGCCTGGGCTACTTGCCGGCGGTGATCGTGAAATTGCGCGCCCGCGGGGTGCCCGACGTCGCCGTGAACCACTTGTCGTAGATCCGCCGCGCCTCGCCGTTCTTCTCCATCTCCAGCAGCGTCTTGTTCACGAAGGCGACAAAGGCGGTGTCGCCCTTGCGCATGCCCAGGCCGTACGGCTCCTCGGAGATCTGCAGCGGCGGGATCTCGTACTGGCCCGATGGCAGCTTGTTCAGCTGACCCATCAGGATCGACTCGTCGGTGGTGACCGCCACGACCTTCCCCTGCTGCATGGCCAGCACCGCCTGCGGATAGTCGTCGAACGACAGCACCGTGGCGGTGGGGACCGCCCTGGACACGTTCTGCTCCGAGGTCGAGCCCTTCGCGGTGGCCACCTTCTTCCCCTCCAGGTCCTTCAGCGTCTTGAGGGTCCCCGCCTTGGCCAGGAATTTTTGGCCGGTGACGAAATAGGTGTGGCTGAAGTCGATCTGTTTTTCACGCTCGGCGGTGTGGGTCATGGTGGCGGCGATGATGTCGACGTTGCCCTCCTGCAGCTGCGGGATGCGGCTGGCCGACGTCACCGGTTTCATCTCGACCTTGACCTTCAGCTTGTCGGCCAGGGCGCGACAAAAATCGATGTCATAGCCAACCAGCTCGCGCGTGCCGGCGTCGACGTATCCAAACGGCGGCAGCGAATCCTTGACCCCGCACACCAGCACCCCCTTCTTCTTGGCGTCGACCAGGGTGTCCTTGGCGGCGGCCTGCCCTGCGCGCAAGGAAAAGATGGCCGCCGTGGCCAGCAGCATCAATGTCAGCTTCTTCATGTCGTCATCCCTTTCTCCGTGGTGGCCGGTTCAGTGCATCGGCGAGAGCACCTGCTTCAGGAACTGCTGCGCGCGTGGGTGCTGGGGGTTGCGAAAGAACTCCTCGGGCCGCGCCTCCTCCAGGATCGACCCCTGGTCGATGAAGACCACGCGGCTGGACACCTCGCGGGCGAAACCCATCTCGTGCGTCACCACCATCATGGTCATCCCGGTGGTTGCCAGGTCCTTCATGACCGCCAGGACCTCGCCGATCATCTCGGGATCCAGCGCCGACGTCGGCTCGTCGAACAGCATGATCTTCGGCTTCATGGCCAGGGCGCGGGCGATGGCCACCCGCTGCTGCTGCCCGCCCGACAGCTGCGACGGATAGACGTCCCGTTTTTCCGACAGCCCCACCCGCGCCAGCAGCGCCTCCGCCTGCTGCTCGGCCTCGCGCGGGGGCACCTTGCGCACCAGGCGAGGCGCCAGCGTGATGTTGGCCAGCACGTTGAGGTGCGGGTACAGGTTGAATTGCTGAAAGACGAAGCCGATCTCTGCCCGCAGCTTGTTGATCTCCAGCTTGGGGTCACCCAGATCCTGGCCGTCGACCACCAGCTGCCCGGCGTCGATCGGCTCCAGCTTGTTGATGGTCCGGATCATCGTCGATTTACCCGAGCCCGATGGCCCGCACACCACCACCACCTCGCCCGGCTCCACCGCCAGATTGACGTCGCGCAGGACGTGAATCTTTCCGAACCATTTGTTGACGTCCCGGAACCGGATCATTCGCCGGAGAATACTGCAACTGGCGGCGCACCGCGTGGGCCGCCCTCCCACCTGGGCGCCAACGGGAACGGTTTAACGCTGACAGCCGACAGTGGCGCCGGCTCTTAACGAAAAATTATCGATAAAAGGCTTCTTTCACCCTGGCCGCGCGCAACCACGCAGGCCAAACTTTGGGGTGGCGAGCTTTGGTCATCTCGCCGTCGGGATGCTGACGGGTCAACTGCACGGAGCAGGGGCCGTCCACCACCCAAAACGCCAGCGCTATCTCGCCATCGGCCTGTTCGCAGCTTTTTCGCTGCTACCCGACGCTGATCTGCTGCTGGTCGCCCTGGGTGTTCACGACTCGGGCGCCGTGGGCCATCGCGGGGCCTCGCACTCGCTGGTGACGGCATTGATGATCGGCCTCGCCTGCGGCTATTACGCCCGGCGAACGGGGCTGGCGCCCCTGCGCACGGCGGTGGCCATCACCATCGCCGTCGGCAGCCACGGACTGCTGGACGCCCTGGGTGAAGGGGGACGCGGCATCCCGCTCTTCTGGCCGTTCTCCGCCCACCGCTTCATGTTCCCGTGGCGCTTCCTGCCCGATGCACCGCGCATCAACGATTATCTGTCCAGAGAAGGCGCCCTCAGCCTGATCTCCGAGTTCTGTTATTTCCTGCCGTTGATGGCCTACGTGCTGTGGCCCCGGCGTTCCTCCCGGCCCGCCACCGGCGATTCACCGGTGCTGACCGTGGTCAAGGGCGGCCGTCCCGACACCCCCGCGGAGGGCGTCGCCGCCGCGCTGCCCGCCACCAGCGCCAGCGCCGATTCGGGCAGCTTCGCCGTCACCGACCGAGAGCCTCCCCTCCGCTCCAGCGGCTAAGAGCGGCTTGGTCGCTGTCCCATTCAAGTCTCGGCGCCGCGCTGTCGATGCCATGGGAGCGGACGTTTCAAGGTCGAGACGGACCGCAGGACGCCGAGCCGGGAGATCAATGGAAACGCTGCAAAAAGCTGGAGCCTTCGCGCTGATCTTCGGCGCCAAATGCCTGCGCCAGGCGCTTTCGACCCTGGCCGACATTCAAGAGTCGGCGGAACGAGATCGCCCGAGCGGCACCGATGAGCTGCGCGCCTTGCGCGACGAGATGGAGGCGATGAACGCCAGCCTGCGGGCCATCAAGGCCACCTTGAACGCGGAAGCCGTCAATCACGACGACCTGATCCTGCAGTAGTCGCCGCCACCGTTCTTTTCGGCCGCGCGTCTGGAATATGATGCGCCCGTGCCCTTGGGCTTCGTGCCGCGACCGATCGGCTGGTGGTTGCTCGTCGCCGTGACGTTCGCGCTGGGCGCCGGTTGCGCGTCGACCCACACGGTTCGTCCGCTCGGGCGCGGCAACGCCGTCGTCCACGCTTCGCTGGGTGGCCCGCTGGTGAACGTCAGCGGCGCCGTCATCCCGACGCCCATCCTCACGCTGGGTGGCGCGCTGGGCGTGCGCGCCGACAGCGAGGTCACCCTGCACGCCGACACCACGGCCGCGCTCTTCGGCGTGGCCCACGTTGAACCAGGCGTCGCCTTCCACCCGGTCATTCGCGACGCCGGCCTGATGCCCACG